>CBFGWQ010000014.1:0-37688 GCA_965652575.1 uncultured Arenibacter sp.
GCGGAAGATATTGTACAAAACGTTTTTATCCGTACCTGGAAAAAACGAAATCAATTAAGGAGCGATTTTGAAATCAGAAGTTTTCTTTACAAGTCGGTCTACAATGAATTTATCGATGAATATCGAAAACAGAAATTAGTTGTTCCCTTGGAAAAGAAATATATAGATGCGTTGACTACAATCGTTGAAAATGAAGATGAGCATGCTTTAGAACGAAAAATAAAATTAATAAAACGGGAAATACAAAAGCTACCTCCCAAATGTCAGGAAATATTTATGCTCAGTAAATTGGAAGGACTTACCAATATGGAAATTGCGGAGTACAAACAGCTTACCGTCAAATCAGTTGAAGCACATATAACCAAAGCCTTTAACATTCTTAGAAAATCTATTGGAGATGATATACATATCGTCCGGTTCCTGTTATTCAGCAAAATGATAAACAAAATTACCCCTATTGGACCAAAATAACTACATCCATTTTAAGGATTATCATTGTTGCACACCATCTAAGGGATTTTGAAAATAATTTTAAGTATACTATTAAATTCCATTAAACTTACCTTGTCCAAAAACCGGATCAGGTAATTTGGACCTACTATTACGTAACCGGATATAAAAGTTAAGAGCCAATTAAATGAATTACCTCGACGCAGAGCGTACAAGGTATTGGAATCAAGACCGCTACGCTACAAGAACCAGGATACAGGACAAAATAATCCAATGCCGTACATCGTAACTATCTATAATGTTATACCTACTGTTTTGCGCCGTTCTCCTTTATCCAATAAAAAAACCACCCATAAACCTATAAGAGATATCATTATCCATAAAACATCTATGAACAGGATTTGTGCGGAGCCTTCGGAGTAACTGGTCCAAATCCAATTTCCAGTAACCAGGCCATTGGTAACGGGTACCAATAGGCCCAAAACACTGCCGATCAATAAAGTGATTTTGTTGGTGAAACCATTATTTTTCCGGACAATCAAGAAAATGGTCAGTAGCAGCCATCCTATAAAGTAAGTACTAAAAATAAAGACCTTTCCCTCATTGGGCTGAAATATCTTTACCAAAATAAATTCCAGTGCGGTTATTGGGTACATACTTAAACAAATGGCCAAATAATAGCGGACCACATTTTCATTAAATCGTCTTTTCTTCTCAGGAAGTTGTTTTTTGTTTCGGGCAACCAACCATATCATGATACCGGATATGATTACATAACAGGAAATAAGGCCCAGAATAAAGGAAATAATCCGGAGTCCCAATCCGGCATAATCCCCCAAATGTAATCTGAAAAGGACATTTTTTACGCCATCGAGATAGGTGGTACTTTTTAAAGGATTTTTCAAATGGACAATGCTATTGTCCGCAATTTTGTAAACAATGTTCCCAACGCCATTAAATTTCCTCCGGTAGTTCAAGTTTCCAGTTATTGAAAGATGCATGTTGGCATCCCCGTAGTTAAATATTTCTGCCTTGGTCACATAAAATTCGGGCCAGTCCTCCTTGGTTTTTACCATATAGGCATTTAGATCAACATCTGTTTTCAAGGGTTGGTTCATGAACGTAAACGTTGGTCGGTCGTACTCCAGATCCTCGAACAACTTATTTTGGTCCCCTTCATATAGTCCCATTACACTAGGGGCTATCAATAGGAACTTTAGCAGAAAAAAGGCACCTGTAACCGCATATACCAATTGGAAAGGAAGACCAATTACCCCTAGGGCCGTGTGGGAATCTGTCCAAAGCGTTTTTAATTTGGCCCTGGGCCGGAAAAGGTAAAAATTGGAAACTATCTTCTTCCAATGTACCACTATACCTGTAAATATTGCAAATAGAAAGAAAAAAGCCACCAGACCGGCCAAGTAACGACCATAAGGATAAGGTATCTGATCTAAAAAATGTAGTCTATAAAGGAACTCTCCGAGACTATAATTTTCCTGATAATTGGAATGTGTACCATTTTTGGTATCATAGTAATAAAAAGACCCCTGCCCATCATTGTCCATATCCAGGGTATCCTTGGGGGCCCCTATACTTACATTTATTTTCCTTTCATTGTAATACCGTGAAATTGTTATATCCCGACCAAATAATTTATGCCCTGGTCCCATATCCGCTATTACTGAATTGATATCGTCCGGAATCTCGTCCAACACTTCGGTAGTATGCCCATATTGCCAATTGGCTATTTCATCCCTGAAAAAGGAAAAGGATCCGGCAAAGAAAATAACGTACAGGGCCACACTGATGACGATTCCGCTTACGGTATGGGTATGAAAGATAATATTGTAGGTACGCTGTCCCATAACTTACACTATTGTTGGATTTACCAGTTTCCCCAAATACATGATCCCTATTAAAATAAGGGTTGTCAAAATGTAGACGCCCCAAATTTTCCATCCGTTTTTGGCCAAAAAGGTCAGTACCATCAAAATGGCCCAGAGAATAAATAACGAAAAGGTACTGGTAATGATCACATCCACTTTGTTCAGCCAAGTGGCCAGGGCAAGATGAAATACAGTGGTTACCATATAACTCCCCAATATGGCAGCGGTTATTTTGGCAAAACGCTGCCATGGTGATCGAGTAAGATATTTAGGATTGGCCGGCATTGGATTATTTTTTGACCATTAATGGAAACAATAAAATTATTAGACTGCCTAAGGTCATCAAGATAATAAGTGCTACAAAGATTCCTGCAGCGGTACCATAATGCAGGCATGAAAGAATATGTGCGGCCAGGAGCAATACAACACCTGCCAACTTTGAGAATTTCCTGTGCTTTTGCAACCATAGATCAAACTTGGTATTGTTCAGTACGGCTCTTTTAGAGGTATTATAAAGACAATAGAACCCGAAAAAAATAAATAAAGTAATCGGTAAAAGCATTATTTTCTATTTTGAACTGTTCAATTCCATTATAAACTTGGACATTATGGCCAAGCATAGCTGTGTTGATCAAATGGTCCTTATTTTACATCCAATTTTTTGATGGAAAACAGCCCTTGGGCAATACCCAAGGACTGTTGATCAACTAACTCAAACTAACTACTCAAATTTTTAAAAACTATAGGTTATGGTCGCTCTACCGTTGATTCCAGGTTCTGATTGCCAGTATAAGTAAGATCCGTAATTGGCCCCGGCGTAGAGGTATTCGTCCAATATATTGTTCAGGTTAAGCTGTACACGAAGCTTATCGTTCTTCCATGACAGCGCTCCATCAAGCCGAAAATAGTTTGGCAGGTCGGATTGGCTATCGGCCCCCCATGCCCAGGTGGAACGATCTACCTGGTATTGATAGCCCAACGAGGCCCCAAAACCTTTTAGCATGGAGGTCTTGGCAAAATTGTAGTTGAGCCAGCCGTTGGTAACATGCTTGGCATGTCCGGCTACCTTCTGTCCAATTACACTTTCATCCGTGTCCTCCGTTATTTCAACATTGGTATTGGCATAGTTCAGTATTACGTTAAGTTCCGGTGTAAGTTCGCCTTGCAGGTCAAATTCAATCCCTTTGGACTGTACCTCTCCCAACTGTATGGAAAAATCGGGGTGTTCGGGATCGGTTACCAGTACATTTTGTTTTGTAATCAGGAATGCTCCCAAAGAGGTTTTTAACATCCCGTTAAAGAACGATTTTTTAATCCCCCCCTCAATATCGTTTGCCTCAATGGGATCAAAGGTGTCCCCGTTAAAATCCACGCCGTTGGCCGGCAGAAAGGACTGGTCATATAATGCATAAGCGGCAAGGGTAGGCATTACATCCACACTAACCCCAATCCTGGGAGAAAATTTGCTGTCCTGCTCTTCCTTGCCCCTGGTCACCAGCTCTGTATACCTTCCTGCAAGGGTAAGCCTAACCTTATCCTCCCAAAAGCCAATTTCATCCTGGAGGTAATAGGCCCTTAATGTATTGCCACTATAAGGTACTCCCCCATTTCGGTACTGTATGGCAACAGATCGGTCAAAATCCAACGGAATAGAATTTCCATATACAGGGTTATAGATATTGAAAGGGGTTTGGTCTATGGCCACGACATTTGAAAAATCGGCCCAGTACGTCTTCTGGGTATAGTCGAACCCACCTAATAGGTTATGGGATACACCCCCCGTTTTGAAGTTGCCATAGAGATAGGTCTGGAAATATTTCCCTACGGAAAGGGCGTCCCATTGGGTGACCCGCCTATCGGCATCCCCTTCGTCCGTTATGGACCATGCCCAGAACGATTGGCCTTCTTGATTGTACCTCATATAGGCAAATTGGGTTTCAACTCCCCAATTATCGGAAAAATCATGCTTTAGGTTGGTAAAAAGGGACAGCTCCTGAATATTTGTTGCGGGATAATTGGTATCGGTAAACTTGAAATTGCGGTCCAGGCTTGCATAACCATCGGACACCGGGGCAAATATATAGGCCGAACCGATATAACTTTCGGCCTTTTGTAGATTGAGTTCCGTAGTAATCCTGGTTCTCTCGGAAAACTTGTAGGTCAAGGCCGGAGCTACTCCCCATCGTTCGGCATCCTCATTGCCCCTGTGACTGTCCCCGGTCTGATACAGGGCATTGAAGCGGTACAGCAATTTGCCATTTTCCGAGAGCTTTCCTCCCAAATCAAAGCTACCCCTAAAAAAATCAAAACTTCCCCCACTTACCGAAACATTTCCTATAAACTCTTCAGTAGGTTTTTTGGTCACAACATTGTAAAAACCACCTGGTTCCCCGGCGGACATCATAAAACCCGATGGCCCCTTTACAAATTCCAACCGTTCTACAAAGGCCATATCTTCGGATAAGGGCCCCCAGGAATCTTGAACATTTACACCGTTTCTAAATGCAGGCAATCTAAAGCCGCGCATATTTATACGGGCAAAATGCCCCCAATGTTCCAACATGGTCACCCCACTGACATTCCGGATCACACCGTCCATGATACTGGTCGCCTGTTGGTCCTGTAAGAGAGCTGCACTGATGACCTGAATGTTTTGGGGAAGTTTGGCAATTTCGGTCTTTAAGCGAAGTGATGTTGAGGGTTCCCTGCTAATATAATTGTTCTGATGTCCTTCAACGACCACTTCGTTAAGTTGCTCCTGTTTTTCCTGCAATACAAGATCTGCTACAGTGGAAGTGGTATTACCCGTTACAATAACCTCTATTGATTGAGGCGCAAAACCTACATAACTGGCCTTAATTACATAGTTCCCTATCCTAATGCCATTTATTTGATATTCCCCTTTGTCATTGGTCATAGTGCCAATTCCAGTATTTCCTATCGTAATGTTAACGTTTGGGATGGGTGTTTTTTCTTCGGTGACCACTTTGCCCTTAATTGCTCCGGATTGGCCATAAGTGTTCATTGTTATAAGGAGTAAAACAACAAAGAAAGTATATTTTTTCATTTATTTTTATTTAGATTGATTATGAATAATAGGGCAAATATATCTTCGGAAAATAAACCGTGCAAATTTATTTAGAATTATTTTAAATAATATTTTATCGGATTTTGGGCAATGTCCATAGGCTAACCTTGGAACCAGAAGAAAGCATCAAAGATGAGGATGGATGCGGATACGCAGGCAGGGATGAACCACCTATTTGACACGTATTGTTGAATAATAGCACAATATGGTATTTATCAATATTATGAAATCTATAATTTTACCTCCTAACATGTAATCAGTTTGGAATATACAGTTTCCACCTATTTAATGATGGCAATAAATTTACCGTTGTATATAATCTTAAAGAATTTGGAGTATAAAACGAGCATTAAGAAATTTAAAAATTACTTAATGTGGGAACGGAGTGGTTATCCCGATAGCCATCGAAATTCTCAACCTGCCCGACTAGCCGTTCAGATGATTTTTTAATTCCCATAAAACCAATTAATTACAAAAATTTAAACCTGTGAAAAGTTGTAGAAAGATGTTGAATTTTAATGTATTGACCATTTTAATCCTCTCTGTTTCCGGTATATCCGCACAGCAGGATACCACCCTTTTTAAATTGTTGCCGGAATCAAAAACGGGAATTGTCTTTAACAACCAATTATTTGAAAATGATACCCTTAATATTCTAAATCAGGCAAATATTTATAATGGAGGGGGAGTTGGAATGGGCGATTTCAACCAGGACGGCCTTATGGATATCTACTTTGCAGGCAATATGGTATCGAGCAAACTGTACCTGAACAAAGGCAATATGCAATTTGAGGATATCACCCACATGGCACAGGTCGATGGGAACGGCAGGTGGATAACAGGGGTATCGGTCGTAGACATAAATGCGGACGGCCTGCCGGATATCTATTTGTCGGCTTCCTTTAGAGCCGATACCACCCGACGCACCAATCTATTATATATTAATCAGGGAAGCAACAAAAAAGGTATTCCCGTATTTAAAGAATCTGCGGTTGCCTACGGACTTGCCGATAACGGTTATAGCACACAGGCCTACTTTTTTGATTACGACCGGGACGGGGATCTGGATATGTACCAAGTGACCAATGAAATATATGATCCAAGGACCCCCATTAATTACCGCGCCAAATTAACGGACGGCAGTGCCAAGAACACGGATAGATTATATCGGAATAACGGTAACGGAACTTTTTCCGATGTTTCCAAAGAAGCGGGTATAGGATTGGAAGGTTGGGGACATGCGGCAGCCATCAGTGATATCAATGGTGATGGTTGGCCCGATATATATGTTGCCAACGATTTTATTTCCAACGACCTATGCTACATCAATAATAAAAATGGAACTTTCACAAATCGTCTGGACGACTATTTTAAACATACTGCATGGAATGCCATGGGTACCGATATCGTAGATGTCAATAACGACGGACATGTAGACCTGATTTCTTTGGAAATGCTTCCAGAAAACAATCTTCGTAAAAAAAGAATGCTAAGCGGCAACGAATATTACCACTATATCAATAATAGCCAATATGGCTACAACCACCAATACGTTAGGAACGTGCTCCAAATAAATAGCGGTCCCGACCAAAATGGCAAATTGGTCTTTAAGGATATGGGATTTATGGCCGGGATTTATCAAACGGATTGGAGTTGGTGTCCTTTGGTTGCCGATTTCGACAATGACGGGCTTCGCGATATGATCATTACCAATGGCCTTCCAAGGGACGTTACGGATTTGGATTATATAGCCTATGACAATGGACAGAGCGGCAGTTCACAAAGCGCTACTTTGGCCATGACAGATTCCCTGCCCGTGGTAAAATTGGCCAACTATGCCTACAAAAATACCAATGGAACAATCTTCGAGAATGTATCGAAAACATGGGGATTGGACCATTTGTCCTTTTCCAATGGCGGTGCCTATGCCGATCTGGACAATGATGGGGATCTGGATGTCGTCATTAACAACATTAACGGACCTGCCTTTGTTTATGAGAACACTTCCAATACCACGGCAAGGCAACTCACCGTAAATTTTAAGGGACCTAAAGATAACACCAATGGTATTGGGGCGTCCATAAAAATATATTATTCCGGAAATCGTCAACAATATTACGAGCACTACCCTATTCGCGGCTATTTGTCCACGCACGACCAAAGGGCGCACCTTGGCCTGGGAGCAACTAAAAAAATTGATTCGTTACGGATTTATTGGCCTGATGGCAAGCAACAATTAAAGACCAATATCTCTCCGGGATTGCCGCTCACCCTTGACCATAAGGATTCCCATGAGGTAAGTACGTTCCAAAACAGCAAAGCGACTGCTATAATTTTCAAGAACACCGCCAGTACCCATAATATAAATTTCAAACCAGTGGAAACGGATTTTGTGGATTATAATATCCAAAGTACCCTTCCACGTAAATTAAGCCAGTTTGGTCCCGGGATAGCCGTAGGCGATATTGACAATAACGGGTACGAGGATTTTTATATTGGCGGCTCCTCGGACAATCCGGGGGTATTTTTTATGCAGGATGCCAATGCCAAGTTCACTATGGATCCTTCAAGGTTTTTGCAGAAAGAGGATATTTTATATGAGGACATGGGAGTGTTGTTCCTTGATGTTGACAATGATGGGGATCTGGATCTATATATGGTAAGCGGTAGTTATGAAATCCCTGCCGACCATGCCATTAGCAACGATCGCCTATTCATAAACAATGGTGAAGGAATGTTCGAAAGGGCCATTAACAGCCTCCCTCCCGATTTCACAAATGGTTCCTGTGTAAAAGCGGCAGATTTTGACGGGGATGGGGATTTGGACCTTTTTGTAGGCGGTCGTGCAGTTTCCGCAGCCTATCCTGCACCACCAAAAAGTTTCCTGTTAAAAAATGAGAACGGAAAGTTTATTGATGTTACCGATGACTTTTCTCCCGGTCTAAAAAATATAGGCATGGTAACGGATGCCCTGTGGACCGATTTTGATAATGATGGAAAAACCGATCTGGTATTGGCTGGTGAATGGATGCCCATTACCTTTTTAAAAAATACGGGATCCTCTTTGGTGAAAATTGATTCGGGAATAGAAAAACGGAGCGGTTGGTGGAATAGTCTCGTTGCGGGCGATTTTGATAATGATGGCGATATGGATTATGTTGCCGGTAATTTGGGGCTTAATACCAACTATACGGCCAGCCCGACCGAACCAATGACCATAATCGCCAAAGATTTGGACAATAACGGTTCATTGGATTCCATGGTATTCTGTTATATGATGGGCAATGACGGTAACCGTAATGCTTTTCCCATTGCTTCAAGGGATGATCTGGTCGGCCAGATAATTTCGATGCGAAAAAAATTTCCTACCTATCAATCTTATGGATTGGCCGGAATGGACGATATATGGAGTGCCGCAGATAAAGAAAATGCCATAATACTGCAGAGTACCGAAATGCGTACTTCCTTTATTGAAAATAAGGGCAACGGCAAATTTGAAATGCGCCCCTTACCCCTTCAGGCACAGGAAGCCCCGGTATATGGTATGTTGGCCAACGATATTGATGGCGATGGCAACCTGGATCTTCTATTGGTAGGCAACGATTATGGGATGGATCCCTATAGCGGCAGGCACGATGCCTTTAACGGCCTTTGTTTAACCGGTGATGGCCGTGGTGACTTCAACGCAATACAACCTACCAATACCGGTTTTAATGTATCGGGAGATGCAAAGGGCTTGGCCCAATTATATACCGCAAATAATGAAGCTGTGTTCATTGTTACCCAAAACCAAGATGATCTTTTGGTATTTGGCCGCAATGAACCAGACCCCAAACGCATCGATCGTTGGGTAGATCTCAATACGGATGACTTTTCGGCAGAGATCATTTATAAGGATGGACGTAAAAAAAGATTGGAATTTTATTACGGATCTACCTATTTGTCGCAATCGTCACGTAAACTGCCCATTGAAAACGATATGGCCCAGATTACAATTATCAATTATAAAGGAAATAAAAGAAACGTATTATGAAGCGGTTATTTTGGACGGGAATAGTAATTGTAGGTACCCTAAATCCAATGTGGGCACAGAACTGGAAATCAAAAACGGAAGATGCCGATTTTGTACATAGGGCCATCAAGCAGATTACGGATGTTATGGTCTATGATATCTATTCTCCTCCGGTCACCAGTAGAACATATGCCTATGTTTCGGTAGCTGCATACGAAACATTGATACAGGACCAAAAAGATTATATTAGTTTGGCCGGCCAATTGAACGGGCTCGGGTCCGCCCCCGCGCCGGACAAGAACAAGGAATACAGTTTTACCTTGGCAGCGGTACACGCCATTCTTAGTTCGGGAAAATCCTTTGTAATTTCCGAAGAAAAGATCGATGATTTTGAAAAAGGAATTCTACAGGAATTTAAGGATATTGGAATACCTGATGACGTATTTTACAATTCCTTGGCCTATGGCCAACAAGTAGCCGGACATATCCTTAAGTGGGCCGCAGAAGATAAATTTAAGGAGACAAGATCACTGCCCCAATACAGCGTAAAAAATGACTCCGCTTCCTGGAAACCAACTCCTCCGGCATATATTAAGGCCATTGAACCTAACTGGAACAAGCTCCGTACCTTCCTGATAGATTCCGCTGCCCAATTTAAACCCCTGGCCCCTCCCTCCTTTTCCCTTGACAGTACCAGTGCTTTTTATAAGGATGCCATGGCAGTATACCATCAAGTCCGCAACAATAGCGAAGAGGAGATCGAGATTGCAAAATTTTGGGATTGTAATCCGTTTAAAATGAATGTAAGGGGACATGTAATGTATGCCACAAAAAAAATATCCCCAAACGGCCATTGGATGAACATCACTTCCCTGGTATGTAAAAAAGTGAATGCTTCGGCAGTGAGATCTGCTGAGGCCTACGCCTGTCTTGCTGTAAATTTGGCCGATGCCTTTATCAGTTGTTGGGATGAAAAATACAGAAGTGTGGTAATACGTCCGGAAACCTATATCAACATTTACATCGATCCAAATTGGTTACCTGTACTTCAAACCCCGCCATTTCCTGAGTATACAAGCGGTCACAGCGTTGTATCCTCCAGCGCGGCCATAATGTTGACCAGGTTGTTCGGGGAGAATTTTGCTTTTGACGATTCCACGGAAGAAGAATTTGGTTTGCCCACCCGCCATTTTACTTCGTTCAAACAGGCGGCCGAGGAAGCGGCCATTAGTAGGTTTTATGGGGGTATCCATTATATGCCCGCCATTGCCAACGGACAGGATGAAGGGTATGAAATAGGGGAGTTTTTTATTGATCGACTTAAGACGAGAAAAAACTAAACTATTTAATGAAATTACATTCCTACCTGCCATTTCCGGTAGGGATTTTTTGAACTGACCGGAGGATACGTTGGTTGTAAGCAGTAAGCAGAATAAGCCATAAGCAATGGGCAATCAGCATTTGGTACCAAAAACTGATTACTGCACACTATCTGCTGCCAACTGTGGATACCCAAAGCCCATAAAAGCTACAATGAATCCCGGTAATTTTCGGGAGAAAGGTTAGGACCTTTACCTAAATATTAAAGGGTAGTCTGCTGGGGGACATCATTTGGTAAACCTATTGTTCACCCAAATCCCATCCTATCCCCTATAGAAATGGCATTTTATTTGGAAAGATAAATAGTCTGCGTAAAAGCTCCGTTAGCAGCTATATCCCAAACCTCTACCCTGGCCCATTTTCTATTTTTAAGGCTTAGGGAATGTTCAAATTCCTCCGAACCAAAGGCCCCTGTTTTGCTCAAATCCACCTTTTCCCGAAATATAGCTTTACCGTCACCGGATACTATTTCCATGAAATTCAATGGAAATGTCCAATTTACCTCTAGACGAACTTGGGCCTCACCCCCAGCATTCAATTGTACAGTTTCCCCGGATTTTTTACCGTTAATGCTAAAGTTTGGAATTAAAACTTCGCCCGTAGTTGAAAAGAACGCCCCCGCCGTCATGGCATCAAGAACGGGCTCCCAACCATCCTTAAATTTTGGGAGGGTGTCCAATTTTAAATAATTGATGTTCATATGGGCATACATCTCATTTTCCGAGGTCACCGTAAAAAGATCTGCCTCCGCAATAATTTTCTTTTTATCGCCCCAGTTGTTCATATCGTCCAATAGATCCAGAACCCTTGTTCCCAATTTAGGGATGGATAGATCGGCCGGCATGGGTTTCCAGGCGCCACCAAAAAAATAGTCCGATTTAAAGAATTCTTCATTCTTGTAGGCGTCAGGATAACCTGTGGATCCTTTTATACGCGGGTGGGCCGTCCAGGCCAATCCTTTTTCCAATTCCAGTAAACGGAGCATATCATTTTTGTCCTTTAACCTATAGACCTTTCCATATTTGTTATGGGGAGACATAAAGGGTTTATTTTCCTTATTGGACATTATCCAGTAGACCGGTCTTGGAAATAGGGACATCCAATGTCCGCCAAGAAACTCGTTGGGTTCTTCCCCCGGTAACAGCAGGAAATCCTCATCGGACAATCGCCCGCACTGCTCAAACAGTGCATTCAGTTCCTTTAAACGTAGCTCATCAGGTCCTTTGGGATGTGCCGTATAGTGAAACTCTCCCAAATGAACAATATCGACCCCCAGATTTTTAAAAACATCCACAAATTCGGGCTTTGATGGTATGGCCGTATCCTTCATTACCACGTTCATGATAAATTCATTATGAAAATGGCTTGCCATTGTTTTGTATCCATCTACAGGCACATATTGGTCACTGTGCGTATACTTTTTTACATCCTCCAATAATTGGCCGGCCTGCCCTCCTCCAATTAGACAAAAGAAATTTAACCGCTGTTCACTTCCCGGAGGGGCGTTGAACCATGGCACAAATCGGCGATCGCCCTCAGGATCGTGCCTTATGCCCATACCGTACTTGGAAACCATATTCCTATAATTTGGCCCGTGCCAAACGGACTTTAAATTGAATGCTTCATCAAGAGGATAAAAATATTGGTGCGGTGGTGGAAAAACAGCAATGGCACCCTCATTTCCGTGGCCAATAATAGTGCGGTATTTTACGGCCGAGTTTGTACCGGTATCCACAACGGATTCCGCTTCCACAAATTGGTCCTTCAAATTGGCAAAGGAAATTTTGTTCCAAGGTTTATCCGTAATAAGACCTGCGTCATAAAGGATTGCCGTTGCATCTTTTTGTGTTGAGATCAAGGCCGCAATATTAAAAAGTGGAATCCCGTTATAAATGGTTATTTCCAGGGAGCCTTCAAAATTTGGTGCACTTACATCACCGATCCTTATATAGGTTCGATTCCCTTTTTTAGTAACAATGGCCTTTTTCTTGTTGATATTTAGAACATGGGAAGTATAAGGTCGGGTAGGTACCTTATCAAAAAAGATGGTCCAACCGTTTTCCGGTTTCAACGTACGGCTACCGCTATTTAAAAGGAAAACAGGATCAACATTTGAAGATACGGTTTTAAATTGATTGTTCTTGCCCATGGCAATTGAGCCGAACAAAGGTTCTTCCTTATCCAGATTGATAACCAATTGGCAATTACTCCCATTTTCCAATGGCCAAGTCACTAGAAGATGACTTTTATCCAATACTATATCGGTACCGTTTTCATTGGGATTTTCCGGTAATACCACGGGTATTTGGGCCTTTAATAAGAGGCCAAAGAGTAATAACCCAACATTAAGGAAAGATTTCATTTGTTGCTATGTTTTTGATTTATGTGTTTAGGGCCTGTTAACAGTACACACTCAAAGTGCCTTTTGAGTCTATTTCCCACCTCTCTTCGTTATTTTTTCCTCATTTGGCCCTGCCAAAATCGTTAAAAAATGCCTTGATAGCCAATAAATATCCTGAAAAATTCATCTTTTCTGGTAAAGCTAACAGGCCCTGTCCGTTCAAATTGGGCAAATAATAAGTTACCCTTATTTAAGTAAAGTTCTTAAGGTATTGGGGGTCCGTTCAATATTTTAATCTACCCACTCCAGACTATTCCTCAGTATGGTTTTGTAGGCTTCGTGCCCGTGGGCCCTTTCATCATGGCCCAAGGTATTCCCGACAATTTTTGCCTTGGGATGTTTTACTATCCAGACCGTTGGATATTCTTCCCCGGATTTTAACCCCCTGCTTACTGCCAATACCTCTATTTCTGCATTGGGATCTTTTTCCCAGCGATATAACTCATCCACAATTCTAAACTTGGATGGTACTCCTTTCATTAAAGGATGATCCGGTTTAATTACGTTCACCTCAAATTCTTGGAGTTCCTCGTGCGATCTGGAGCCACCACCAACCAACTGCTGGTTGTATTCCGGCCAATCTTTCCAATTGTACCAAGTACTGGGATGATAGATCAAAAGATTTAAATTACCTGCATTTACTTTTTGGAAAATTGCGCTTTTAACGTTTGCATCCAAAGGCTTATTATTGGTCAACATGAGTACATCCGCACCACCGATAAGTTTTCCCAATTCTATATTATCTTCGGTATAATTCACAGTATTCTTTCCTTTTTTACTTAGGATCTTACCATCGGCAATACCAAAGTATTTCTGGAAATCGTGGGAACCACCACCGCCCATTACCACAATTTTTGGAGCGTTCTTTTTCTTGGAGATATAATTTCCATCTTGGGCCGTTCCGTTAAATGCAACGAACAGTAACATTAATAAAATTCCTGATTTTTTCATATTTGTTATTGTTTTTTCTTTATTTCTTTGCGGCCCAATCGGCGCTGTTCCTCAATATGGTCTTATACGCCTTTAGTCCGTGGGCCCTTTCGTCGTGGCCCAGGGTATTGCCCACGATCCTGGCCTTGGGGTGCTTTACGGTCCAGACCACGGGGTATTCCTCCCCGGATTTTAAGCCCCTACTTACCGCCAGGACCTCTATTTCCGCTTCCGGGTCCCTCTCCCAGCGGTACAGTTCGTCCACGATCCTGAATTTGGAGGGAACCCCTTCCATTATGGGGTGGTCCGGCCTGACCACCCTTACCTCGAACTCCTGCAGGTCCTCGTGCGACCTGGACCCCCCGCCCACCAGGGCCTTGTTGTACTCCGGCCAGTCCTCCCAATTGTACCAGGTAGCGGGATGGTAGAGGAGCATGCCCATGTCCCCCGCATTTGCCCGGGACATGATGGCGTCCCTGGTATCCCTGTCCAAAGGCTTGTTGTTGCTCAATACCAGTACATCGGTCGTGGGGAGCAAGGTTCCCAGTTCCATGGAACTTTCCGTGTAGATGAACGTGTTCTTCCCATCCCCGCTGAGCACCTCCCCATCGGCGATGCCAAAGAACTTGAGGAAGTCATGGGAACCGCCCCCGCCCATGGCGGAGATCTTCAGGGCATCCCTGTCCCCGGAGATATAGGATCCCGGGGCGGTCACCACAATAACCCCCTGCATCATCCGCCAGTGCCCGGGAAAGGTGCACACATAGGGATAGATGCCCGGGGTGTCCGGTAGTTTAAGGATTACGGATCCGGTAGCCCCCGGTGCCAGCATTTCCGTTGCCCCCAGTACGTACCTCGATTTGGGCACATAGCCCATCCTCTCCGCATCGGGGCTCTTCAGGAACCCGTCCACCATGGCCCCGAAAGTCTCCAGACTGCCGGGTTGGACGACCACCAGGTTATGGGACATCTGATCCTTGTTGTTCAGGACGATCTCCACCGTCTGTCCTGCCGTGGCGTGGAGCGTCTTCCTGTCAAAGGCCATTTCCTGGTTTACGGTGTTGAGGACAAAAGTTATATCGGCCTTCGCCCTGCCCACTTTGCCTATGCCCACATCGATGAACTGGTCCCCCCCGGTATTGGTACAGTGCACCGCGATCAGGTTCTTTCCTTTTTTGAACAATCCACCTTTTTCGCCATCGAGCTTGATGTACTTATAGGATTCGCTGGATCCCGCTTCCGCCATCAACAGCTGTCCGTTGACATAAATTTCATAATCGTCGTCATGGGCGATCTTCAGTACCGGTTCCGGTATGTCGTCCGTAAGCGTTACCTCCTTCCGCATCCAGATATCGGGACTGCCCCATGGGGTGCCCACGCCCTCCATATTGTCGCCCCCGAACTTGGCAGCGCCCTTCTTCCAACCGGAATCGTCGAACCCTTCCTTCGCCCAGTCGGCCGCCGGCTTTTCATTGGTATACTTCCATATGGACTTTTTTTCCTCCGCCGAGGGGACGACCATCACCACCGAGGCAGGGTCCACCGCCTCGAAGTTGGATTCCCTGAAATAGATCTTCAGCGCGGCATTCAGCCATTTGTCCGAGGTACTGGCATCGTCTTTGGACAGTTTTTCTATTTCCGTGTACAGGGCGCTGGATTCCGGCAGTTCCCCTGCACGCAGTACCGCGGCAAGCCTGACCTGTGGGTCCGTACCGGTCAAAAGACCGGATCCTGCCAAGATTTCACTGCTCTCCACAGTGGGGGGCAATAGGGCCAGTGCGGCCCGTTTTACGCCATAGGAGCTACTGTTCAACGCTTTCTTGACGACTTCGCCGGCCGCTGCACCGGGGCCATCGAGTGCCCCCAGCCCCTTTAAGGCCCACAGGGCGTGCAGGGCGCCTGCATTGGGGCCGCTTTTATCAATTTTGTCGTGGTCCCCGGCCATTTTGATCAGGTCCGGGACCAGGGATGTTTTCTTGTCCTCCACTATCAAACGCTGGGCGGTCGTCCGCCAGAACATATTGTCGCTTTCAAGGGCCTCCAAAAGTGCTTTGTCATCCGCGGGGTCCAAGTCCGTAATATCGGGGCCATCACCGTCCTCATGGACGATGATGTAGATCCTGCCGTGCCCGTAATCGCGCAGCTTGTTTATATGGGCGTTGCCCTCCCCCTTGTCCGCGTTCCAGATCTGGTTGTCCATTCCCCGTTTGTCAGGGTTGTGCTGGATCACGGGATTGTACCAGTCCGCCACCCACAGGTTCCCGTCCGGGCCCGTCTCCGCGAAGACCGGAGCGGTCCAGGCATCGGTACTGGCAAAGATGTTGCCGCCGTCCACCTCTTTGTACCCTGCCCCGTCCCCGACTATTTTGGCAATATGTACCAAGTGTCCGGTAGGCTCGCAGACGTACATCTGGTTCCGGTATTCCTCCGGATAGTTCCCCGCCGTATAAAAATTGGCCCCGGAGGCCGCGGTGTACCCGCCACGCACATCCACCTGTTGCAGGGGGATAATGGTATCTGCAGGAGCAATTTCATAATGCCCCTGGATAAAGTCGGCATTGACCGCCCAGGAGGGCAGTTTGTTTAAATAACCGTAATGTTTTAAGGGGATCCCGACGTAACAGCAGTGGTTGTTGTTGGCGGTAGATCCGAATATCTCAAAATTCTCGTTAAAACCGAGTCCCCAGGTATTGTTGTTGAACTGGCCCACGGGCTCGAAATAGGAACCGTCCCTGGAAAACCTGTAGACCCCCATCTTGAATTCTACAGGCTTGCCCTGGAACCGGTTCTCGAAGCCCGAATACCCCACGGAGCCCCAGATCATGTTATCGAGACCATAGCGCAGGTTGGACGGCCCCGCATGGGTGTCCCAGGTCCCGAAACCATTGAAGAGCACGGTCCTTTTGTCCATTTTGTCGTCCCCATCGGTATCCTCCAGGAAGACCATATTGGGAGCCTGCGGCACTATGGCACCGCCCTTTACCAGGACGATCCCCGTGGTCAGGTTCTGTTCCGTGGCAAAATCGGTGAACCTGTCCGCCCTGCCATCGCCGTCGGTGTCCTCGCAGATGGTGATCCTATCGCCCCCCACATCGTTACTTAGCCCATGGGGATAGTCCTTGGACTGTACCACCCAGAGCCTCCCCCTTTCGTCCCAGGTAAAGGCGATGGGGTTGATGATATCGGGCTCGGCGGCGTACAGCTCCGCCCTGAAGCCCTCCGGGAGCTGGATATGCCTTTGGCTATCCTCGGGACTCAAGGGGTCCTGGACCCTCGGGTCCTCCCCCGTATAGGTCAGCGGCGGGGGCGGTGCCTTTTCCCCGGAACAGCCGGACAGGACTACCGTTGCACAGAACAACAGTGAAAGGTAAGCGGTAATATTCTTCATCTTTAAAATTTCAATTTTGTTTTTTTCGTTATCGATTGTCCCGGCCCTGCCGGGGTACTTCCGTTTTTTTTGGCCGTCAGATCCGTGGCCGGTATCCCGAATAGGGGGCGCCTTCGCTCACGTCCACCGTCCCCGCTTCCCAGCCTTCCGGGGGGGAGAGGATGGCCAGGAACTCCAGTTCCCCTTTTCCCGCGTTAAAGGTGCCGTGGGCCACATTGGCGCCTATATAAACGGAATCGCCAGGGCCCAATAGCCGCATCTCCCCCTCTATCCACTGTTCGGCAGTGCCTTTCAGTACATAGAGGATCTCGTGCATTTCCGGGTGCACGTGGAAGTTGTGCCCCCCGCCCTCGGGCACCGCCACCCTTACCATATAGGGCCCGGCCCCTTCCATGGTATCCGGATGGTAGTGCCAGTAATGGTCCCGGCCGAAGGCCCTCTCGAACATTAGGTCTTTTTCCTTGACGAATTTCCAATCCCTGTCCATAAATATACTAAAGGGTTAAGGCCTTGAATTCCCTGGTCAGCTCGGTCAGCGACCGTTCCACCCCCATCCTCTCCAGGGACGACGCCCCCACGAAGCCGTGCAGGCCATGGCAATGTTCCAGGACATATTTCACGTCCCCCGGGGTGTTGATCGGTCCCCCATGGGCAAGGAGGAAGGTGTCGGGGTTGGCCTTCCTTACGGCATCCACGATCTTTTGGGTACGCTCCAGGGCGGCGTCCATCGACGCGGTGGCGTTGGTGACCCCTATGGATCCCCCCACCGTGGTACCCACATGGGCGATCACGGCATCGGCACCCACATCCGCCATTTGTACGGCCTCCTCCGGTCTGCCTACATATACGATGGAGAACAGGTCCATTTTGGTGGCCAGGTCCACCATATCCACTTCTTTTTGGAAGCTCATCCCCGTCTCTTCGAGGACATTTCTAAAGTGCCCGTCAATAATGGAATGTGTCGGAAAATTATTGACCCCGGAGAAGCCCATATCCTTTACCTTTCCCAGAAAGTGCCACATCCTTCTCCGCGGGTCGCTCCCGTGCACCCCGCAGATCACCGGGACCTCCTCCACCACCGGCAGCACCTCGAACTCCCCGATCTCCATCGCCACGGCGTTGGCGTCCCCATAGGCCATCATCCCCGCCGTGGAGCCGTGGCCCGACATACGGAACCTCCCCGAATTGTAGATGATGATCAGGTCCGCGCCGCCCTTCTCTATAAATTTCGCGCTGATACCCGTACCCGCGCCCGCCGCGATGATCGCCTTTTTTTGGTCCACCACGGCCCGAAGCCTGTCCCTGACCTCCTCTTTTGTGTAGGGGTTTCCCTTCCCCGTCCATCTGTTTGGCATAACTCTCTATTATTTGATTTAATTGTTTATTATTAGACTTTTTAAAAGCTGTTTTTAAAAAAAAATTCTTGACATTTTATATTTTACCTCACCCGTCCCGATAACTATCGGGACTGCTAAAAAAGCAGTCCCGACCTCTCCCAAGGAGAGGTAAACACGTCTGAACGGCACGGGCGGGCCCAACCCAAGGGTCGGAAAATCTTTAAATTGATATTTAATAACATCAGGGTTCTTTTAATATTTCCAGTAAGTATTTTACGGCTTGTTCCGCAAAATCTTCGGTATTGATATTTGAGTCGACTTCTATTATTTTAATATTTTTATTTAGATACTTTTTGAGGGAATGAAACAATTCCCGGTCTATCGCCGGATTGTGAAAAATTTCCCCGGGCCCACCAATTTTGGAAAGACCCCCCATAGGAAGCAGTACAGTGACAGGGACCTGGGACCTATTTAACTTTTCCGCTATACGCTTTCCCAATATCCTGTTCTCTTGTTCATTGGTCCGCATTAGGGTTACATCCGGTGCCCAACTAAATAATTGCCTATCCCTATATTTATCCGGAACGGTTTCCAAAGGTCCAAAGTTTACCATGTCCAAACATCCCGGCACTACCACTTGGGGAATCCCCATTTTGGATGCAGCGGTCAATCGGTCCGGTCCCGCACTACATATTCCCCCGCAAAGCTCATCGGCCAATTCCGTAGTCGTAATATCCAATATGGCGCTAAAGCAACCATCCATAGTCAATCCCTCCATGGTCCTCCCCCCTACACCTACGGAATGGAAGGTCAACACCTCATGGCCTCTGTCCTTCAACAATTGGGTACACTTATCCACACATAGGGTAGTATTCCCAAAAACACTGATAGCAATGGAACGGGTTTGGCCCCCATTATCCAATATTGGGGCCTTGGCCATGGCAACAATGGCTGCCGCTCCTTGGTTCATTACCACCTTACTGATACTATTTAGTCCGGCAACATCAACAACGGATGGCATCAAAGTGATATCCTTACTGCCAATATGCATGGACAGATCTTTGGTTGCCAAGGTACTGATACACAATTTTGGAAACCCAAAAGGTAAGGTCTGCATGGCCTTTAACGCTATAAAAGTACCTCCACCACCGCCCATGCCTATTATACCGTGGGCTTTTTTCTTGTTGTATAGTTCTAAAACAATAGCCGCGGCACCATTCCCCATAGCTTCAACAGCCCTACCACGATCTTTATTTTTCCTAAGATCGGTCAGGGTACTTCCTCCTTTCAATGCCACTTCATCGGCCTCGAAATTTATCGGAAATAAGTTGGTAGAACCCATTACTCCCGTATTGATGGTAATTACCTTAACCCCCTGTACTTCAAGACAATTATACAGATATCCAAAGTCTTCCCCTTTGGTGTCGAAACAACCGACCATTATGATACTTCTATCCTTTTCCAAATTTCCAATACTTTGTTCGCTCATATCCCTAAGAAACCTATAACCTTAATGGTTATCAAAACTCTTAATGATGGCTGTTATTAAATGCTGACAATACCTATCTAAACGTAAACTTATATTCCGAGACCGTATGGTAAACCTCGCCCGGCCGCAATGTAATGGATGGAAACTCCGATTGGTTGGGGGCATCCGGAAAATGCTGTGTTTCCAAACAAAAGGCAGTCCTATAATCGTCCCTGGCACCCGATTTCAACGTGTTTTCCGAAGCCATAAAATTACCGCAATAAAATTGGATTCCAGGCTCCTCGGTGTATATATCCATCACAATGCCAGATGTATCCCCTACTACGGTAGCGGCATGATTCATGCCATTGGACCTGATGCCATTTAACACAAAATTATGGTCGTACCCTCCTCCGAACCCCAATTGCCGATCCTCTTCCCCTATGCGTTCCCCAATAGTATGGGGCTCCCTAAAATCGAAAGGTGTTCCCTGAACGTCTTTCAATTCCCCTGTAGGTATCAGCCCATGATCTACAGGTGTAAATTGATCTGCATAAAGCTGTAAGGAATGGTTTAGAATACTCCCACTGCCTTCCCCATTAAGGTTAAAGTAGGCATGATTGGTCAAATTTACCACTGTGGTCTTATCCGTGGTGGCCTCATACTCCATTCTAACAGCCTTGGAATCGGTTAGGGAATAGGTTACCTTTACTACCAAATTCCCCGGAAACCCTTCCTCCATATCAGGGGAGGTATATCTCAAGACCAGGGTTTTGGGGTCGGGCTGTTCGGCATCCCATACCTTATCCTGAAATCCGTGTTCCCCACCGTGCAGGGCATTTTCATTATTGTTCGGCACCACAGAATATTCAATACCTTCCAAAGAAAACTTGCCTTTTGCAATTCGGTTGCCAACACGGCCTATGGTTGCCCCAAAATAGGATTCGGCCGACTCCACATAGTCCTTAACGTTGCCATAACCAATGGAAACATCTACTAGATCACCGTGTTTATCTGGCGTCAAAAGGGCAACGATCCTACCTCCATAATTGGTAATGGCCATTTTTAAACCCTTATTTTCCAACCAATATAGCTTTACCGGTTTTCCATCAATAATAGTGTCAAAATTTGTCTGTTGCAAAGTGTTTTCCACTGGTGTCCGTTTATTTGTATTGGCCGTTTCAGTAATCATTTCCTTTTTCTTGGAATTCTTGCAGGCCATCAGCGCCATTACAGCTATCATAACCCAGATCCGACCATAATTTATTCGCTTCATTTATTCTGTTTTTATAAATATATCCATTCAGATACCATGCCCATTTGCAAACTTTGCCTTGGCCGGTTTATTTATTGACTTCCCCATTCAATTTCTTGATCAAATCTACCTCGTCCTGTCTGTAGGGCGTTCCATCTTGTCTAAAAACTTCATGGAACCACTCTATGGGTTCCCCTCCATCCTTGATAGGGGTATTCCAGGCATATTTTGTATTTGATTTTCCCGCTACCAATCCCCAGTTGATGGCGCCAATATTTTCTTTTTGTAAAATAGGCAAAATATTGGAAAAACGGCTATTGTTGGTCCTTGCCATATATTCGGTACAGACCATTGGCCTACCATGTGATTTTAAGAGATTGATGATGTGTTGATGGTGCTTTTCATCCTCATAGTTGTGATAGGTCAATATATCCGAATTCAGGGCCTGGAAAGCGTTAAGCTCTTGAAAATCCCATGCCCATAGGCCGGCAGTTAGGGGCTGACTGGGATTAATTTCCCTTGCCCAAGTAAATACATTCTTTAACAAGGGCATGGAAGTGGTCAGTTTTCCTGTGTTTCCAGGTTCATTGTAAAGATCCCACATCACGATCCGGCCATCCTTGCCAAAGCTTTTAAGGATATCCTTGACATAAACCTCAAGAGCGGGAAAATTTTCCTTTTCTTTGGATGCCGGGTCGCCGGGATCTTGTACCCATCCGGAATTATGGGTGCCAGGTATAGGCTCCGGTTGTTTTCCTATTTTTGGGGTTTTGCCCCAAACATCATCAAAAAAGACAAATATTGTTTTTATACCATGCTTATCGGCAATGTTCAGATAGGTATCCATTCGTTTCTTAAAACCTTCGGGGTCTGCCTTATATGCCAAACTATGAAGATATACCCTCATGGTATTGAAGCCAATACCTTCTGCAAAACCCAATTCCCTGTCTATAGTTTCGGGGTCGAAAGTACTCTCTTGCCACATTTCCAATTGGTTAATGGCCGTACTGGGATTAAAATTGGCACCGGTCATCCACTTTTGCTGTGAATACCATTCCTTGGCCCTGTCCAGTGACCATTTATTCTTTATTAAAACATCTTCTTGAGATATCCCTGTATACGATATAATAAGGGAGGTAGCTATCAGTATTATTTTTCTCATCCTATATCTTTTTTATTTATTTTGGTATTGCTCCCAATAAACATTGGAAAAATTTATTTTTATTAATGGATCCATAAAGGTATTTTCATAAAATTCATCCATTCCCTATACTTGATTCTAAAAAATACTTCCATAATCCGTACTCCAAATAATAAAATTACCGGGCCTGATGGAGAGACCCGATAATTTAAGAAACTAACTCAACAAAACTATTTTTTTATAATTATTTTATTAAAAAGCGACTACTCCCCCGGTATTTCCATTATCACATTTTCTGGCAACGGAGGTCCCAAATACGGCATTCCCTGGGTGTTCCAATATAATCTTTGCATTCTTGGGGAGCGGAACCGGCCACAGCCCTGCCCGGATTTCGAATTGGCATGGTACAGAATCCAATCCTGCTTTCCATCCGGGGATTTGAAAAATGAATTATGTCCGGGAGCGTAAACGCCATTTTCCGGTGCCTGTGTAAAAATAGGCTCCTCCAATTTTGTCCATGCGGAAGCCTCCAACAAATTATCCCCACCGTTAAAGGACAAAAGTCCCAGACTATAATTATCCGTCCAACAGCCACTTGCCGAGAACACTATAAAAATGCGTCCATTATGCGATAAAAACTGAGGTCCTTCATTTACGTTGACATGGGGAAGGTCGGGATCGTTCAGATCCCCGTGCTTTTCCCATTCAAAAGTGGGCGAGGAAATCATTACCCTATCCCCTTCTATCTCCAGTGGACTTTTCATCTTTGCTATAAAAATATCCTGTTGTCCGTTTTTATCCCCTTCCCATCCGGACCAGATCATATACAACTGGCCTTTGTAATCAAATACATTGCCATCAATTGCCCATTTATCGGTCTTTGCGGCAATTTTTCCTTTAAATTCCCATTTTCCCTTAAATGGATCCTTGGACAAGTTCTCTACGGCATACATTCGGTGGGTATCGTTATTGCCATCATCAGCAGCAAAATAAACATACCACTTGCCATCTATAAAATGAACTTCCGGAGCCCAAATATCCTTGGAATATTCCGTCCCTTGCGGTGGCGTCCATATGGTTTTGCTCTCGGCCCTGTCAAGATCCGCCAAATTTTTTGTTTTCCAAAGTACCAAGCGGTTCTGCAGGGTATTTGTATAGTAATAATATCCATCATAGTAGGTACTATATGGATCGGCCCCTGAAGGCAATAAAGGATTGGTAAAAGTTTTGTCTTGTGAAAACACCGAAAAAGTGAAAAGAAGAAAAAACAATAATGGGCAAGTAATTTTAGGCATTTGCATCCGGCATTTCATTTATAGTGATCCCCAACAGAAAACTGTTACAATAGAACCCTCGGAAATTAATGGTTTCCGAGGGATTTTTTTATAAAAATATTAAAATTCCAATTTTTGTACCTGGGTATATATCATGTCCTCGATCCCCTCTACTTTAACACCTATACGGGCAAAAATGTAGTTTTGGTCCGGTTTCTTTGGATCAATGGGTATCTCTACGGACATATTGAGGTTGCCCAGATTGGAAAGATCTGCCGCATCTACCTGTGCCAGACTCCCTTCACCACCACTGTTTGCATCAACAAATAAAGTTCTGTTAATGACCAGTGTCACTCTTTCCACCGCCCTTGCATCGGTACCGGTAATGATCTGTTCAACCGCACAACTTGCATTTACCGTCCCGGCAGCGTAGGAAAATTGGGGGTTCCTGATCATATGATAAGGAGTAACCTCTATGTCCATTGCCCTGTCCCCTGATAATTCGAAAAACAAGGTGTCCGATGGGGTTCTAAAAGGCCCTTGTCCGGGCACAAAGGAGAGTTTGTAATCTCCTGTAAACAATCGGCTGCTATAACTGCCATCTTGGGCAATTGCCACATCAATAGGTGCCGTAAGCGCATAGCCCGGTTGCCATAACTGAAACCTTACCTGGTTCCTTGCAACGGGTATAGCCTCCCCGTTATAGACAATATTTCCAGAGAACATGGCATCCGGTTCATCAAAATTATCCAGTGAACAAGACGTCACCAATAATAGGGCGCTGCATATGAATATATAAAATTTAGCTTTCATTTTTTTTGTTTTAAAATGGATTATTGATTTGGGTTTCTAACCAATTTAGGGTTGTTGTTGATTAAATTTTGCCCTATTTCGGAATAATAGTTCCCAAACTGAAAACGGTCGGCACCGGTAATTCTGGAAAGTCGTGAAATTTTATACAGATACTTACCGTCATTAGGGTCGCCCGGGTTATAATATTTATAGGGCCAAATGCTGTAGGGCTGGGTTTCCCTTTTGGCGGCCACCCCTATATTTTGGGTTACTTCGGCTTCGTTTATCGGATTCCCGTCCAATACGATATGTGCCAATCTCCATCTTTTCAAATCAAAGAAATGCAGCCCTTCAAAGGCCAGTTCTACATAACGTTCATGGGCAATCTTATCAAAAGTAACATCGGATTCGGTCAAAGGCGTTGTAATGCCAGCCCTCTCTCGCACCCTGTTTAAATAGCCTGCGGCCACATCGGGTTGTCCCAATTCAAAGGCCGCTTCCGCTGCGTTCAAAAGGACTTCCCCAAATCTATAGCGAATGAACCAGACATCACTTTGTGTACCACGACGGCCGGATCCTGTATTGGGATCTTGATATTTCCTTATGTAAAAACCGGTCTGCGCAGTAAATTCAAGGCCGTCTATTGGGCCATCAAAGCCGACCACCTGTACCTGTTCGGAACCTCCCGGCAAGGTTTTTTCCTGACCCCTCGAATCTCCACTTACAATGGATCCATCGGCCAAAACAACTCCGGCCCATATATCAACAGGCTTGGATTTAAAAGTGGTGCCCGGTAATATGACCGTCCCTGCCAATCGGGCATCGCGTCCTTGAAAAATATCACCGATATTGTCATAGTAAATGGGATCTCCTCCCATCTCATTGGCCAAAGGAGCATAGGTGCCGTCCAACAACTCAAACGATTGAACGAATTGTAAACTGGGGTTGATCCTTCCCCCTTCTTCCTCCTCTGCTCCAAAACGGGGCTGGTTTACAATGGTAAATCCATGGGTCTTTCCACCCCCTACCAAATAATCTTCCACAAAAATAGCTTCGGGATTATTGGCCTTGTCATAAAACAGGCTGGAAAAATTTTCTGAAAGGTTCGGTTTATTCGTATATAGGGCATAGGCTCCGGCCTCACCATCAATTATGGATTGGGCAGCATCCAATGCTTTGGTATAGTATTCGTCTGCCCTGGAGGCCGGTATACCCACCTCTCCGCCTGGCAATGAAACTTGGGGCGTTGTTGCCCCGTACCTGGCAATGGAGGCCGCGTATAAAGCCGCTCTTGCCTGCATGGCCAGGGCAGCCCCTTTAGTAGCCCTTGATTTGGAGTTTGCATCGGTCGGCAAAATATCCTTTAAGGCATCGGTTTCACTGATTATAAAATCGTAAATGGCAGCCTCGGTTTCCCTTGGATGCTGTAAATACGAGGCATCGCCACTAAAATCGTAAGTCTCCGATTCCAAGATCAACGGAACGCCTCCCATTCGCTTTACCAATTCAAAATAATAGGAAGCCCTTAAGAATTGTGCTTCGGCCATAAACCGTGTCTTCAGTTCTTCATCGAGTTCCGTGGCCTCTGCGAGACGTTCCAGGAAAAGGTTTATTTCCCTAATATACCCATAGTCCCACGTACCCCATTCACCGAAGCCCCATCCATCGTTCTGAAATTCGTTGTAGCGACCGGCTTCGGACCAATAGGCAACGTTAAACCTGGCCAAGGTTGGCCAATTCTCTACCGTTCCAAAATCGTTATACCTATTATAAAGATCCCCCAATACCGAAAGCACGGCACTTGGATCCGTAAAGATCTGTTCCTGCGTTAGGATGGAAGAGGGCGGACGGTCCAAAAATTCTTCGTCGTTCTTTGAACAGCCCAAGGCGAGGATCAAAGCTAAAAGTATTGTAAAAATATATTTTTTCATTGCGTATAAATTTTAACTATTTATATGGATAGGTTTACCCCAACATTCACGAATTTATTTTGTGGGTACTGCAGGCCATTGGTATCGTTGACTTCCGGATCTATACCAAACTTGGAAAGGTTGTCAAAGGAGAACAGGTTATAACCGTTTATGTAGAACCTTGCTTTTTGAAGACCGATTTTTTCCAATATCGGTTTTGGCAACGAATACCCCAATTCTATAGTTCTCGCCCGTAAATAGGTTACATTGTGCATCCAAAAGCTGGATGCCTGACCATCTCTATAATTACTGTGATAGGAGGCGTTATAGCGCAATGCCGGATATTTCCCGGGAATCCAGGTGCTATTGGGGTCCGCAGGGTCCTGACGGCTCCAACTATCCAAAAATATGGTGTTCAGGGCACCCTGGTTCTGAAAGGCCCATCTGGTCTCCCATTCCTGTGCCCATGAATACCCGGAACCTCCAGAAAAATCGGAAGTAAAATCGAAGCCTTTATAGGCCATTCGGATACTAAGTCCAAAATTTATGGATGGCTGCCTTCCAAAACTATAACCAATGGGTTTTTCGTCGTAACCATTAATTCTTCCGTCACCGTTCAAATCCTCATAGATCAGATCCCCAGGCAACAATGTTCTGTTCCCCTGGCCATCTATGTCCACCGGGTAGTTGTTTATTTCTTCCTGGGTCTGGAACTGGCCTATGGTATTATATCCCCATCTAATATCATTATATCGTCCTTCACTGGAGTTTCTGTACTCGTGCCATGAATTTTCAAATCTGGGCTTATAGGATTCTATAAACTTACCACGGGAATAGGAAGCATTACCGGAAACGGTCAGGTAAAAATCCCCAAAACTTTCATTGTAACTTAAAGCACCTTCAAAACCCGATTGGGCATCACTGTTCACATTTTCATCGGGCAGGCCATACCCAAGTTCACTAGGGATTAAAATATCATATTTTCTACCTCTTAATCCGGTTCGCAATCTGTAGAAATAGTCGTAGGACCCGTTTATCTTCCCGTTAAAAAGGGTAAAATCGAACCCTATATCCGTGATCTTGCTCTTAAACCAAGAGAGGTTGTCCACAATCTGTCCTTTGTCCCTTGCACCCACTACCGGTTGGCCATTCAAAATAACGGTCCCTGTATTATAATTATACCCGGGCAAGTAATCATAGGCACCAATGCCAATATCATCATCCCCCAAAACCCCATAGGAGCCCCTTAGTTTAAATTCGGAAATCCATGGATCATCCCCCGCAATATCTTCATACCAATCCTCCTGGGTAATCCTCCAACCTAAGGACCCCGAAGGGAAGAACCCTTTCCGCTTACTTGGGGCAAACTTCCATGAGGCATCCTGTCTACCTGAAAGTTCCAAATAATATTTTTCCTTATAGTTGTAATTAAATTTGCCGATATAGCCTATTCTAGCTTCCTCATTATCCAAATCTTGAAATTCCACTAGATTGGCAAAATACATCAAGGGCAAAATATTGGTCTCCGGTACGGATCTCATCCATTGGTTCTGATCGCGCTGTTCCTGGCGCTCCACCATAAAAAGGCCTTCCACATTATGATCGTCCCCAAAGGATTTCTTATATGTGGCCTGACCCTGGTAAACGTTCTTAAGGATTTTTCGGTTTCTTCGTTCCCGCCAAGGATTGGAACTACCTCCGGTAGCATTGTAAGTATCGTTGGCCTCATCATAGGTATAGGCATCATAGGTATACTCATGGCCGTTCATTACCTGATCGGCTATATAATAGGAGTACATTCCCTTCACGGTAAGCCCTTCGGCAAAACCGCCAAATTTATACTCTCCACTAAAATTGGTCTGCAACACTCTCCAAATATTGGTAGAATACCCCCCAATTTCCTTATTGTGCAACGCCCAATTGGTCTCATTGTGACCAATATCATTTAGGTATTCCGGATTGTCATTGGCATAGGGCCTTTCAAAAGGACGGTTACGTAAAATGGCAAAACGTGGCAACCAATAATCATCGGCACCAGGGATTCCCGGATTATCGGTAGTTTCAATCCTACCATTAATTTGAACTCCAACCTTTAGGCGGTCGGTAATACTGGCATCCAAATTACTTTGAATGTTATTTCGCTCAAAATTGAATTCAGGACCCAATACCGCTTCCTGTTTTAATTGGGTGCCGGATATATAATAGTTTATCTTTTCCGACCCTCCGGAAGTACTGACATTTAGACTGTACAAGGGAGCATCCTTTTTAATGATAAAATTCTTCCAGTCGAAAGATTTATATCCTGTTTCAGTTCCCAATCGGTATTTTTCCAATTCCTCATTGGTAATCTGGGTTTCCCCAAATTCGTTTAGGTCCGCTTCCGCCTTTTTGGACATATAAATATAGGAATCGTTGACCGTCTTTGGAAATCGGGACCAGTTTTGACCTCCGTAGTAAGAATTGATATTCACCACGTTTTTGGTGTTCTTCCTACCTCTTTTTGTGGTAACTACGACCACTCCGTTAGCGGCCCTAACCCCATAAATGGCTGCAGATGCGTCCTTAAGAACGGAAATACTCTCAATATCGCCGGGCGATATGTTGTTGAACTGACCGGCATCCTGTTGTATTCCATCTATTATATAGAGAGGATTTCCCATATTACGAATTTGAATGGCAGCCGTGGCCCCTGGCCGCCCATCGGGCATTTTAAAGGTTACACCGGAAATCTTTCCTGCAAGCCCTGAACTTACGGAGGCCCCCGCATGTACGTTCTCCAGATCTTCACTGGTTACTGTAGAAATAGCGCCCGTTATGGATTTTTTCTCCTGGGAAGAATATCCGGTAACCACTACCTCGTCCAAGGCCGCAACGTCATCCGACATTTGCTGATCTATGGTGGTCTGACCATTGACCGGTACCTCTTTGGTCTTAAATCCGATATAACTGAATACGAGTACCGCATTTGCTGGTGCTTCAATGGAATAATTTCCATCAAAATCGGTGGAAACACCATTATTGGTCCCCTTTACAACTACGGATACGCCCGGCAAGGGCATACTGTCGGTTTCCGAACTAACATTTCCCGAGATCTTCAGTTTATCCTGGGCATAGGATTGGGAAACCACTAAGAAGATACCCAGCAAACAGATCTGTTGAAATAATTTTTTTAAGATTGTCTTCATGTTGTTTTCATTTTTAATGTAATTAAGTTTTTAGTTAGTTATTAAAATGGCAATCGATACTGCATAGATCAAAATTGAACAGCTCCCATTTGTAGCTATAAGTTTGAAGCTGCCATCAACTAGAAGGGTCTATCGCCTCAATACAAAAAATTGGTTAATTAATTGACGATATCATAATTTTACAATACAACTGTTGATGATGATATCAACTTAATCTATGAAAACTGTTAATTTGACATACAGAGCAAAGAGAAGGAATTTAAGAAGGTTTTAACTTTAATTTTGTTTCAATAGTTCCCCGAATTGGTTCATAATCCGGATTTTGCAGCAGTATTTGGATGTATTGATCTAAATTGTAGAACTATGAAACATTCTGTAGAACAAAAAGTTTTATATTTTCCAAAAATTGTTGAGCGTTGAAAAAGAGTGTTCTTTTATTACTTATAACCTTCCTTGCTTCCTGTTCCATATGGTCCCAGGAATTCTACTTTAAACATTACAAGGTAGAGGATGGCCTTTCCCATAATACCGTACTAAGTTCTTTACAGGACAAGAACGGGTTTATGTGGTTTGGCACAAAAAATGGACTGAACAGATTTGACGGGTATACCTTTAAATTGTTTCAAAACAATCCCGAAGATGACAAAAGTCTGCACGGAACCTATATTGAATGTCTCTATGAATCCAAGAATGTCCTGTGGGTAGGTACGGATAATGGTCTATATCGCTATAATGAAAAGCAGGAAAATTTTGATCTATTGACCGGAACCGACAACAAACAAATTTTGGGCCTAATGGATGACGCCGAAGGCAACCTATGGTTTATTTCCAACAGCTCCATGAACATGTACAATCCCGAAACCAAGGAAACGCTGAGCTTTCCTTCGGACCACTTTTTTTACGCTACGGCAATCCTAAAAACAAAGGATAACGAAATTATAGCGGCATCCAGCAACGAGCTCTATAGATATGATAAGGCAAGTAAAACCTTTACAGCTTATGGACTAAACGTAGCGGGCGATCCCAAATTCCCATTCCGGGTCAACCGCCTATTTAATTTAAACGACCATGTAATCCTGTTGGGCACCCAAAATCATGGCGTACTCGCCTATGACATTCAGGACGGCAAAGTTCTGGATATGTTCCCGGAATTAAAGGGTCCCATTTATGTAAGGGATTTTGCCATGAAGGGCAAAGAGGAGCTTTGGGTAGCTTCGGAATCCGGTATCCATTTATACAATTTAAAAGAAAAATCCTACACCAACCTGGTAAAAAATTACAGCAATCCCTATGCCCTGGCGGACAATGCCGTATACGCGCTAACAGTGGACGACGAGGGCAGTGTTTGGGCCGGCACCTATTTTGGCGGGGTAAATTATTATCCCAACCAGTACAATTACTTTAAGAAGTATTTCCCGTCCCCATCCGAAAATTCCATTAGCGGAAATGCCGTACGTGAAATTCGCCCCGATGATCATGGCAATTTATGGATAGGAACAGAGGATGCCGGATTGAATAAATTCCATGTGGCCACGGGGAAATTTACCAATTACACTTCCAAGGATAAGGGAGGTATTTTGTCCCATTACAATATTCACGGCATATTGCCCGTAGGTAACAAGGTATGGATAGGCACCTTTGACCATGGGCTGGACGTTCTGGATATTGGGCAGAACAAAATAGTAGCCCATTACAATATGGGGGGCAGGAGTACCCTCCGCAATAATTTTATATTTTCACTCTATAAAACACGGGCAAACAACATCATTGTCATATCCACTGCCGCCATACAATCCTATAATCCCCAAACCGATAATTTTGATCTGGTAGGGACTTTTCCGGAACATATACATTATACCTGTTTTTTTGAGGATAACAATGGGGTCTATTGGGCCGGAAGTTATTCCGAAGGGTTATTTTACTACAATCCCAAAACTGGTGAAAACGGTAATTATAAATATGATAGCCATAACCTGGAAGCTATAAGCAATAACCACATAAATGGTATATTCCAGGACCGTAACGATACTATTTGGGTTACTACGGAAAATGGATTGAACCTATACGACCCCAATAAAAAATCCTTTAAGAAATATGGGGTAAAAGATGGCTTTCCCAGCAATGCTTTCTATTACCTGTTGGAGGGCAACAACAACGAACTTTGGGCAACTACCTCCAATGGATTGGTAGAATTTAATACCAAAACCGGCCTTAAAAAAATCTACACCAAGGAAAGCGGATTGCTGAGCGACCAGTTCAACTATAGTTCGGGCTATAAAAGTCCCGATGGTACCATGTATTTTGGCAGTGTTAACGGGATGATAAGTTTTAATCCAAAAAACTTCGTCAACAACTCTTATGTACCCCCCATTTTAATTACCGGCCTTCAAATAAACAATAAGGAGGCAATTGTGGGCATGGAGAATTCCCCATTGCAGAAATCGGTTACTTTTCTGGACAATCTGGTACTAAGCTCCAACCAGTCTTCCTTTAGTTTGGATTTTGCCGCCTTAAGTTATATAAGTCCGGAATCTACAGAGTATATGTACCAAATGAAAGGAATAAGTGAAGAATGGATCCCCTTGAACAAAGACCATAGGGTTCATTTTACGGAATTGGCCGCAGGGAAATATAGCTTTAACATCAGATCATTGATCAATAATGATGTTTGGAGCGACACTTCCAATCCGCTCGCCATAGAAGTATTGCCCGTTTTTTGGAAAAGTAAGCTGGCCTATTCCCTGTATCTCATATTATTGGCCCTTTTGGGGTTCTATATAATTCGGTTCTACCACATGCGAACCGTTTCCAAAAACAATCAGCGGATAAAGGAACTGAGCAATAAAAAAGAGAAGGAGGTCTATCAGGCAAAAATTGAATTTTTTACCAATATTTCCCATGAAATAAGGACCCCATTGACCCTCATAAAAAGCCCTCTGGATAAATTAATAAAAAATGGGAACCACTCCATTGATGCCCTGGGGCATCTTTCCATAATGAAAAAGAATACCAACAGGCTTTTGGACCTGGTAAATCAGTTATTGGATTTCAGAAAGACCGAGATGGAAAGCATTAGTCTCACCTTTGTTGAATGTAATATTACCGAATTAATAAAAAAAACATGTAGCCGTTTCAGTGAGGCAATCAACGATAAGGATATTGATTTTCAGTTGAACCTGGGCAAAGCCGAAGTAATTGCCTATGTAGATGCGGAAGCAATTAGGAAAATATTGAGCAATCTTTTAGGAAATGCCATAAAATACGCCCATAAAAAGGTGAATGTTAGTTTGGAAACCAATGGGGAAACCTTAAAGCTTCTGGTTCAGAATGACGGGGAAATTATCCCTGTACACCTTTCAAAAAAGATATTCGAACCCTTTTTCAGGGTTTCGGGGGTTGAAAACCAGAATGGAACAGGCATAGGTCTTGCCCTGGCCCATTCCCTGACCAAATTACATAATGGAAGTCTGGAAATGGAAGACAAAAATAGTTCTTTGAATACCTTTGTCCTACAATTGCCCATTCATCAAGAAAAAGAATTTAAACTTTATTCCCAGGACCTATCTTCGGACAGTGCCAAAACTGAAGTTGCCCCGTTCTGTGCGGAGGAAGACGTGAACAAGCCCAATATACTCATTGCAGAGGACAGTATCGACCTTTTGGATTTTATTGCCAATGATCTAAAGGAACTGTATAACGTATATAGGGCTACCAACGGACAGGAGGCCTTAAAGATTATAGAAGTAAAGAATATTCAACTTGTCGTAACCGATGTAATGATGCCCGTAATGGATGGTTATGATCTCTGTAGACATATTAAGCGTAACTTGGAATCCAGTCACATACTGGTTATTTTCCTCACCTCCAAACAAGCGTTGAATGCAAAAATAGAGGGACTCGAGTCCGGTGCGGACGCCTATCTGGAAAAGCCCTTTTCCATATCGCACCTTAGGGTCCAAATTAAAAATTTGATCGAGAACCGCAAGAATATCATGGCCTACTATTCCAGTTCTCCCTTGGCCCATCTTAAGAGCATTGCCCTTACATCAACCGATGAAACCTTTATCAGCAAGTTGGACGAGGTCATTTCCAAGCACATCTCAGATCCCGATCTAAGTGTAGAGACCTTGAGCGAAATAATGTTTATGAGCAGGTCTACCCTATACAGGAAAATCAAGGAAATGTCCAACCTTAGCCCGAATGAATTGATCAACATTGCCCGACTCAAAAAGGCGGCCGAATTACTTAAAAAAGGAGAATACCGGATATATGAAGTATCAGAAATGGTGGGATACAACTCCCAGACCAGTTTTGGCCGTAATTTTCAAAAACAGTTCAATATGACCCCCTCGGAATATATGAATTCTTAATTGATCGGCATACTGCATAGATTATGGTGAATTCGTTCCACAAAAAATAAAACCTCAGGCAGATCCAACTGTAGTCCGGGAGGAATACCATTTGGTGAAAATTGCGCCAAATTTCTCAATATTATTCCAGTAATGGAGAAGCAGGCCATTTAACCCCATATTTCATTGGATTCTGTCAATATAACCGGATAGTTATCCGTTACAAGTATTGTTTGTTCGTGTTGGGTTACATATCCCCCTTTATTCCCCACTAAGGTCCAACCGTCATTCAATTCCAAAGCCACAGTGGATTTTGTTGAAATAAAGGTTTCTATAGCTACTGTAGTATTCTTTTTAAATCGTTCCCTATTGCTCCCAACCCTATAATTTAAAATATTTTCTGGTGCTTCGTGCAAACTTCTGCCTACTCCATGGCCGGCTAAATTTTTAATTACCTTAAACCCTGACTTTTTGGCTTCTGTTTCCATTAAATGCCCAATTTCTGAAATTTTTACGCCGCCTTTAATATTACTTATCGCTTTTCTTAAAATTTCTTTGGAAGCATCAACAAGGGGTTGGTGCTTATGCAGGTCGTTTCCAATAACAAATGACCCGCCATTATCCGACCAAAAACCATTTAGTTCGGCAGAAACATCAATATTGATCAAATCCCCTTCCTTTAATATTTTGTCTTCGGATGGGATGCCGTGGGCCACTTCCTCATTTAGGCTTATACAAGTGTACCCAGGAAAACCATAGGTTTTATATGGGGCGGATCTTGCTCCATAGCTTTTTAAAATCTTTCCTCCATATTCATCAAGTTCCTTAGTCGACATTCCCACTTTTGCGTGTTCCCTCATTAATTTTAGCGTAGTTCCAACAACCTCACTAATAGTCTTCATTCCGATCAATTCTGATTCTTTTGTAATCGACATTTCTTTTTTTTTGGCTAAATCTAGTTAAATATTTTGTACTCTATTCTGGGGTGGCCGCAAGTGGTCCTATTTTAACGCTTCGTTGACCGATGGAAAAAAATTGACTTGTTTGCCTCTGTTGCTTTCATAAATAAAATCCTTTAAACTTTTGCTCGAAATAATTGTAAAATCTCCAATAATGGCCAAGCCCATGCGAAAGTTTGAAAATTTTTGAAGTATGTCTCCCGCCATTCCATTCTTTAGATCAAAAAAATCAGGGGTGATATTTTTTTGATACATTATAATTTTATCATAACCTTGATAATACATATTGCCCATCAACTCCAAGGCATCGTCGGCACTATTAATGATTATTTCATTTGAAATAACTTCCGCTGTACTTATACCCTTTTGAATGTGTTTCCTGATTTCCATCTTATGGATGTGTGCTTTTGCCAATATTACAAACCTGTCCGGTAATAATAATTTTATAATTCGTTTCGTTTGGCCTGTTCCACAATCAATTGTTTTATTTCGGCCGATGGCACTTTTTGGCCGAACTTGATCTGAATTGTTTTTTTTCCCGTTTTATACCCCATTCCTTCCAATGCTTTACGGACTTCCGTTGTTAACGAATCTATACCGAAAGTAACGTGTTTTTTGGCCAAGGAAAAACCTGCAAGAATTCCCCTGTACTTATATATGGGCACGTTCCAACTTATTCCGCCCTCTGCATTGGGTGCGGTGGCTTCAATCAGATCTTTGAGCTTGCGCATTATTCCCTGTGATTCCTCCGGGGAAACATTAATAAATTCGTCGACAGTTTTTGGTTTTAAGTCTTCCATCTTATTGTTTTTCAAATTTTCTATTTGGAGGTCTAAAATACCAGGATACAATTGTAAGCACCAACAGCAATGTAGGACCAAAAAGAGTGATCATTTTATCTCCCACGGCCAAATGTGAAACAATTGCCCCGGTCATCACGAAGAAAAAACCGGAATAGGCCCATTCTTTAAGTAAGGGAAATTTGGGAATCAGGATAGCCAAAATACCCAAAATTTTCCATATCCCAAGAATGGATAGCAAATAGATTGGATAACCCAAGGTATCCATGCTCTTAACTTCTTCTTCCATCCTTATCAATTGGACTATTCCTGTTGAAAGCATTCCCAGTGAAAGCCAACCGGTGGCCACCCAATATATAATTTTATTTCTTTTTTTCATCTGTTTATTTTTATTGTTTTTTATCGGTTAGACCTGCCTTTACAGGCAGGTGTAATTACTCACATCAATTTTATCATAAATGAGTTCGTGAACCTTCGGTTTCGCCAATAAACATTTTGGTGGGTATCAAGATTTGTTATGGCTTATTTCATTTTAATTTATTTTACAAAAGCATTTTTTTTAATTTACTCTAAATCAATGTCTTGAAATTATTTTTTTATGTCGAACTCATGCTATTTTAAGTTAATGAGAATTTCCTGAAGCTTGTTGTGCGCCATATTCAAGCCATATGCGAAGGGTAGTTTTAACTGTTCCGCCCGGTGTTTTTCCGACTTGTAGATTATTTGGATCATCAACTTACTTCTGTGGTCCGCAAGCTTTTCAAATTTCAAAAATTCAAGTTGTACCCCAATGGGCATATCTTCCATTTCAAAAGTCCGGACAATTTCTGCATTCGCTACCACTTTGTGAATTGTTCCACTTGCCCTGAACATAATATTGCCATTGTGGGATGTCTCGAACCGGTAGCTTCCTAGGTTTCTGTGTTCCAACTGTATCACTTTTGTACCCATCCATTGTTCTATGAGATCGGCTTCGGTATAGGCCTTATAAAGCAACTCCACAGGCAGATCAAACTCCCTTGTAATTGTTAGTTCCTGTTTACCTTCCAAAGCATCAATTTTTGTGTGTTGTTCCATTCCTATTTATTTGATAAATGATTTTTCATTACGGATTCAAGTTTGTTGAACCTATCATCCCATAATTTCCTGAAAGGTTCGATAAAATCGGCTATATCTTTCATTCCATTTGGATTTAGGCGATAATAAATTTCCCTCCCGCTATGCTCTTGTTCCAAAATTTCACATTCGGAAAGAATCTGAATGTGTTTTGAAATGGTTTGCCTTGAGTAATCAAAATTCTCGGCAATGGCAGTTGGTGTCAAAGCCTGCATGGCCACTAAAGTTATTATCGTTCTCCGTGTTGGATCGGCTATAGCCTGAAATACGTCCCTTCTTAATTTCATTATGCAGTTATTTGACTGCAAATATAAACGCAATCATTTAACTGCAAAAATATTTTGAAGAAATTTATCGGATCTATTATCCAGATACTGGAATTTGGATGCTAGATATTAGAATTGAGATATTAGAATTGAGATATTAGATATTAGATTCTTAGATGCTGGATACTACACATTTATCATTAGACTCAGGTCTAACTTTCAACTTTGAACATTAAGCCTGAAACTTTTTCCTAGTTTTAGTTTTGTGGGATATCCTCTACCAAAATTATGTTTCCTGATT
>CBFGWQ010000015.1:0-37153 GCA_965652575.1 uncultured Arenibacter sp.
TTCATTAAGATACCGCTACTTTTGTGCATTATATTATTATCGTCCACAATAATGGCCTCCGTTCCCTTCAATTGATTGATCAGCGCCATACCCGAATCCACTCCAAGTACAAAAATAGCGGTAGCCAGGGCATCCGACAATTCAGCAGTCTTTGAAAAGACCGAGACACTATTTATGCCGGAAATAGGGTTTCCCGTTCTGGGATCCAGAATATGCGAATATTTCCTTCCATCAAAAGTGATATATTTCTCATAGCTCTCGGAAGTAGCTACAGAAGATTCCAGAACGGGCAACCATGAAAATATTTTGTTCTTGCTGAGCGGGTTTGCAATGCCGATCAACCATTTTTCCCCTGTGGCCTTTGTACCCCATGTGGTTAGGTCACCGGAAGCATTGATGACCCCGGCACGAACCTGTTTCCCCACCAACAGTTCTTTGGCCATATCGGCAGCATAGCCCTTGGCTATCCCACCAAGACCTATCTTCATCCCTTTCAATTGCAGGAAGACCGTTCTATCTTCCCCGTTCATAATAATTTTCCTATACCCTACCTTGCTTACGGACTGTATAATTTCGTCCTTGGTAGGTCTATATTTCATGGAACCGTCAAACTTCCAAATATTGTCCAAGCCTGCAAATGTAATATCGAATGCCCCGTTGGTCATTTCTGAAATCTGATTTGCCCTTTCGATCAGCCTGAATAGTTCTACACTTACCTTTACCGGTTTTATACCGGCATTTTTATTGATTTCCGAAGTTTCCGATTCCTCGTCCCAGGAAGATACCAGTTTTTCTATCCTTTTAATTTCAGAAACAGCCTCTTCAATATTGATATAGCCTATTTCTTCATTATCGGCCACTACGGTAATATCAAATTTACCGCCCATTATGTTTACCGATCGCTGAACGGTAACATACTTGGGTTGTTGGCAATGGCCCATAATTACCGAACAAACTATTAAAAAGGAAAATAATGCCCTCACCCTTAAAGAATATTAAACATGGAACCTTTCTGCGTATTGCCTTTACAGATTCCGGATCCGCTCCCTATAGACCAAAGCCCATAGACCATTGCCTTATTACTTAGGACGGGAAATGTAAATGATTTTGCAATACTATCAAAAGGCGTTGGAAAGGACCCAAATGCACAAAATAAGAAACTGAAGATCGACTTTAAGGAAAATCCCATGAGGCTGTAGGTTAAAATTTGGATATGATCTGATTATTCAAAAACGCGAAGGATCTGCCCTTCCAACTCCGTTTTAAATATTTTAAGGGGTTTGGCCGGACTGCTATCTACCTGATTTAAAGGTGAGCCGTCAAGATCAAACCGGGACCCATGCACATCGCAATGAAAAATACCTCCATTATTGGTCGTAAAGCGAACTTGGTCATATGATTCATGGCTACATACCTGACTGGCCGCCACATAGTTACCATTCAGATCCTTGACCACCACGACCAAGTTTTTTAAAATAAAACTTCCATTGTCCGCCAACTTGGCTCCCTCGGAGGAATTTAAATCAATGGTAAAATCCACACCTTCCGGGATATCAACAATATCGCCATTATTATCTTTGGAACAGCCATGTAAGCAGGGAAAAGCAAGGGCAAATGCCGCTCCGGTGCCCAAGGTCCTTAAAAACTGCTTTCTTTCCATAACGTAATTTCTTTATAAAATAACGTAGGAAAAAGTGTATTCGTATACCTTAATACCCAAAGGTGCCATACTCACTTTTAATTGTGAGTTTTTTAACAGAATTCGCTTCCACCCTACCTACAATTTGGGCCGAGACCCCAAAACTTTCCGAGATACCGATAAGGTCTTCGGCAATAGAGGGATTTACGTACAGTTCCAACCTATGTCCGCAATTAAAAACCTGGTACATCTCCTTCCAGTCGGTCCCCGATTGTTCCTGTATTAATTGGAACAGTGGAGGAACGGGAAACAGGTTATCCTTAACAATATGAAGATTATCCACAAAATGAAGGATTTTGGTCTGTGCCCCTCCGCTACAATGTACCATTCCATGAATATCGTTTGCCCTGTATTTACCGAGAATTTTCTTTACAATTGGGGCATAGGTGCGGGTTGGGGACAACACCAATTTTCCCGCATCCACGGGAGCGTTGGGAACCTCATCGGTCAACCTAACATTTCCGGAATACACCAGATCTTCCGGTACTGCCGCATCATAGCTTTCCGGGTATTTCTCCGCCAGGTATTTGGCAAAAACATCATGCCTGGCAGAGGTAAGTCCATTACTCCCCATACCTCCATTATACCCTTTTTCATAGCTGGCCTGTCCTGAAGAAGATAGACCAACAATAACATCGCCCGCCCTAATGTTGGCATTATTGATGACCTCGCTTCTTTTCAACCTTGCCGTTACCGTGGAATCTACGATAATGGTACGCACCAAATCCCCTACATCTGCCGTTTCCCCTCCTGTGGATCTTATCGTAATTCCATGCTTTTCCAGGTCCTCTATCAATTCTTCCGTTCCATTTATTATGGCCGATATGACCTCTCCGGGAATTAAGTTTTTGTTTCTCCCTATGGTAGAGGACAACATAATATTATCCGTAGCCCCAACACAAATAAGATCATCGAGATTCATGATAAGGGCATCCTGCGCTATTCCCTTCCATACCGAAATATCTCCTGTCTCTTTCCAATACATATAGGCCAGGGAGGATTTGGTACCTGCACCATCGGCATGCATCACCAAACAATAGTCCCCATCATTGGTGAGGTAATCGGGTACAATTTTACAGAAAGCTTGGGGAAAGAGACCTTTATCAATATTTTTTATGGCATTGTGGACATCTTCCTTGGAAGCGGAAACCCCTCTTTGATCGTATCTTTTGCTAGTTGATGAGCTCATGAATAAATGTTTGCGACAAAAATAGGGGAATCCATAAAAAAAGCCCACTAATTGCGGGCTTTTAATACAATATTTACAAAGGAACTCGTTTAAACTTTTTTAATTGGCTAAAAAATTGCTCTTTTTTATCCTTGCGCCGGCCGGCCCGTTCGCTAAAATAACCCAGCGGGTTATTTTTATACGCTCCGTCCTGTCTTTTTTTCTTTCCGTAGCGATGCTATGCTCCCGAAAGCTTTCGGGATTAAAAAAGTCTTCAACTGTGCAAAAAACACCTAATTTTCACTTCAATCCAATAAGTTAAAACGAGTTCAAGGTCCAGATTATTTAATGAACAATAGCTCCCGATACTTGGTCAATGGCCAATATTCATCCCCAACCAGTTGCTCCAGTTTATCGCAATGGTAACGTATTTCATCAAAATAGGGCCTTACATTATCACAATAGGCAAAGGCTTTTTTGTTTATATCGGACATATTGTTGGCTTTCTTTCTTTCATCTACCATGGCATCGGTCTTGATCTTAATAGCACGGATATGCTCGGAAATCCGTTCGACAATATCCAACTGACTTTCCGACATTTTCTTGTGGGCGGCACCGTAAATTTCTTTTAGGCCTACCACATTTTTTATCAATTTATTCTGATACTCCACGGCTGCAGGGATGATATAGCCATAAGCCAGCTCATTAAATACCCTGCCCTCGATCTGAATATGAAGAATATACTCCTCCAACTCTACCTCTTGCCGCACCCTCACTTCAATTTCGCTCATAACGTTCATGGACTTGAACAGTGCCAAACTTTCTGTGGATGTCAGTACTTGTAGTGCCTGCGGCGTATTCTTATTATTGCTCAAGCCTCTGGATCTGGCCTCATTCTCCCATGCCTCGCTGTAGCCATCCCCCTCGAACCTGATTCTTTTGGAGGTCTTGATATATTCCCTAAGGACATTAAAAATGGCCTCATCCTTTTTAAGCCCTTTCTTATCTACCAATTGATCTACCTCCTTTTTAAAGGCCATAAGCTGTTTGGCCACAATGGTATTGAGTACCGTCATGGGCTTAGCGCAATTGGACTTGGAGCCTACGCCCCGCATTTCAAATTTATTGCCCGTAAAGGCAAAGGGCGAAGTACGGTTACGGTCGGTATTGTCCAGAAGGATTTCCGGAATTTTACCTACCACGTTCAATTTTAGTTCCGTCTTTTCCTCGGGCGATAATTTCCCTTTGGTAACCCCTTCCAACTCATTCAGGACCTCGTTCAACTGTTCGCCAATAAAAATGGACAGGATGGCCGGAGGTGCCTCATTGGCCCCCAACCTATGGTCGTTGCTGGCCGAAGCAATGGAAGAACGCAGTAATTCCTCATAATTGTCCACCGCTTTGATCGTATTCACAAAAAAAGTCAGGAACTGGAGGTTTTTCATGGGAGTAGACCCGGGACTAAGCAAATTGACACCGGTATCGGTAGACAAGGACCAATTATTGTGCTTTCCGGAGCCATTTATATCCTTAAAGGGCTTTTCATGAAACAGCACTTTAAAGAAATGCCTATCCGCAATCTTTTCCATGACATCCATTAGCAATAGATTGTGGTCTACGGCCAGATTGGTCTCTTCAAAGATGGGGGCCAACTCAAATTGATTGGGGGCCACTTCGTTATGCCTTGTTTTTACAGGTATCCCCAATTTGGTACACTCCTTTTCCAGATCTTTCATAAAATTCAATACGCGACTTGGAATGACCCCAAAATAATGGTCGTCCAATTGCTGCCCTTTTGCTGCCGATTGCCCTATTAAGGTACGGCCTGCCAAACTTATATCCGGTCTGGAATATGCCAAGGATTTGTCTATCAAAAAATATTCCTGCTCCCATCCCAAGGTAGCATAGACCTTGGATACATTTTTATCAAAGAATTTGGCCACCGCTGTTGCCGCCTCATCCATAGCGTTCAAGGCCCTTAAAAGCGGGGCCTTATTATCCAGGGCCTCGCCCGTATAGGCCACAAAAACAGTAGGTATGCAAAGGGTGGTTCCATATAAAAATGCCGGTGAGGTAGGGTCCCACGCCGTGTAGCCCCGGGCTTCAAAAGTATTTCGGATGCCCCCATTTGGAAAACTGGAGGCATCGGATTCCTGCTGTACCAACTGGCCACCACCAAACTTTTCCATACCCCTTCCTTCAGGCGAAAAATCGAAAAAAGCATCATGTTTCTCCGCTGTTGTTCCCGTAAGCGGCTGAAACCAATGCGTGTAATGGGTGGCCCCCATGGATATTGCCCAGGTCTTCATCCCTTCGGCTACCTGATCGGCAACTTTTCGGTCTATTTTAACACCGGATACCACAGCTGCCTTTACCCTGTCATAGGCATCTTTGGTCAAATACTGTAACATACGTTCCTCATTGAACACATTTACCCCAAAGTATTCCGAACGTCTGCCGGTTTCCCCTACATTCATTACAGGTCTGGTATGACTGTTAGCTATGGCCTTAAATCTTTGATCTGACATAAACTTATTTTTTAGCAAAAATAGCAATTCATAAAAATAATCCACACAAAATACATATTTAATAATTTACCCCTAAAAAAATAGGGGTCTCAAAAAAAATTTAATGATTATTGTCATTTAACCCACTAAAAAATAGCATATATGGTGGAAATTATTATTTTTGTCTGCGTTAATAATAAAAATCAACAATACATATTATGAGCAAGTCTAAATTAGAATACATTTGGTTGGATGGGTATGAGCCCACTCAAAACATGAGAAGCAAAACAAAGATCGAGGAAAATTTCAGTGGCAAACTGGAAGATTGCCCCATCTGGTCTTTTGACGGCAGTTCAACCCGCCAAGCTGAAGGAGGATCTTCGGATTGTGTACTTAAACCAGTAGCGATTTATCCAGATCCGCATCGTGTTAATGGATACTTGGTAATGACCGAGGTCATGAACCCTGATGGCACCCCCCACGTATCCAATGGCAGGGCCACTATTGAAGATGAGGACAATGATTTCTGGTTTGGATTTGAGCAAGAATATTTTATAATGGACACCAAAACCGAACTTCCCTTAGGATTTCCTAGGGGTGGATATCCCAAACCTCAGGGAATGTACTATTGTTCCGTTGGAGGTCTAAATACCCACGGCCGTGAATTGGTCGAAGAACATGCCGATGCCTGTATAGCCGCTGGATTGAACTTTGAAGGAATTAACCAGGAAGTTGCCTGTGGACAATGGGAATTCCAATTATTTGCCAAAGGTGCAAAAAAAGCAGGCGATGAAATTTGGGTAGCAAGATATCTTTTGGATAGATTAACCGAAAAATACGGTTATTATATTGAATACCATCCTAAACCGCTTGGTGATACCGATTGGAACGGTTCCGGTATGCATGCCAACTTCTCCAATTCTACCTTGAGAACTTGTGGCTCCAGGGAAGTTTACGAAAAAATATGCGAGGCCTTCCGTCCCGTTGTAAAAGAGCACATAGCCGTTTATGGCGAGTTTAACGAACAACGATTGACAGGAAAGCACGAAACAGCCTCCATTAATGACTTTAGCTATGGTATTTCCGATAGGGGCGCCTCTATCAGAATCCCGATCATTACAGTACAAAAAGGCTGGAAAGGTTGGCTGGAAGACAGAAGACCGGCTTCCAACGGGGATCCGTACAAAATTGCAGGAAGAATAGTTAAAACGGTGAAGTCCGTTAAAATATAAAGAGTAAAAAAATAATTGTTGATTATTTTTACCGACCGTTCCTTTTGAGAAAGAGGGGCGGTTTTTTTTTACCCTTTATTTTATGACAGCACCTTTATTTGTTCTGCTGGCACGGGCCTGTCAGCAGAGCAATCTTGACGTTTATTGACATTTGCCAATGGAGTAAATCCCCTATGTTATTGTAAAATATACAAATAGAAGGTACACTACCAAAAGGATTGCTCCGTCCTTCCATCCCAACCTAAGCCCCTTGGGCAGGAACACTAAGGGAAGTACTAAAAAGGAGGTGCCCAGCATCCAAAAAATATCGTTCCCCAACAAACCTTGATCCAAAACTTTAATTGGGGCAATCAATGATGTTATGCCCAAAACAGCCAACAGATTAAAAATATTGGATCCAATCAAATTTCCCAAAGAAATTGCCTTTTCCTTTTTGAGTACCGCAATTACGGAGGCTGCCAATTCCGGAATACTGGTCCCTACAGATACTACGGTAACCGCGATTATCCGCTCACTAACCCCATAAAATGTAGCTAACCCAATGGCCCCTTTGATCAACAGTTCAGAACCTCCCCATAGGGCAAGTCCACCAATACCTAAAAATAGCAGCGTTGTATATAACGGCAACGGCACATCATCCTCGGGCAACTCATCTACAACCGCAGTTTTCTGAAAACGCAAGAGGTATATCAGAAAAATAAAAAGGGTAACCACCATAACAAGTCCCTCATATCTCTGTAATTGTCCATCAAAATAAATAAAACCGAAAAATAAGAGGGATGCCAGCATCATTACAGGCCAATCCGTAGTATAAAAACTTTTTTTAACCTCAATACTTCCCAGGATAATGGTTACTGCCAGTACCAAACCCAGATTGGCAATATTGGAACCCACAACATTTCCCAGCGCCAAATCCGGAAAGCCCTCCAAAGCGGCATTTACACTAACTATCAGCTCTGGGGCAGAAGTAGCAAAGGAAACCACTGTCATACCTATTACTATCTTTGGTATATTAAGCTTTAACGATAGGGCAACCGCTGCTTTTAGAAGCCAATTCCCCCCTACAATCAACAATACCAATCCCAAAACAATAAAAAGTATATCCAACATGAAAAGTTTTCCCGCAAATATAACCAAGAATCCGACTTTTTCCTTCAACCTCTCCTTTATGGAAATCTTTTAAAAAATATAAAATGCCCCCAACCTTACGCTGCTCAGGATAAAAACTCTTTAACAATCAAACTCCCCCTGCAAACCGAAAAACAACTATAAATACACATTATTTAATTACATATTAACATGATTAATCCAATATATTATTCCATAACTAAACTATATTAAATATTTACCTAACAACATTATAATTAAATCCATTATTTTAATTATAATATTGTATTCATCCATATTAGTTCTATCTGTAAATTTTGGTTATCTGCCCATATATTGCATCTTAATTGTATAATCGATTATTACCCTATTCATTAACCGTTAAAAACGCTATTACGATTACACTGACAAAAATTTTACTGTTCTTGATAATTTCAATATTTTTCAAGAAATAAACCACTCCTGTGTACTAAAAGCACTACCGTACAGGCATAGGGTTATTGTATTTATACGGCTCTAAATTCATGTATGACATTGTTTTTCAATAACATAAATTTAAAATAAAACGTAGTTAGTTGCTCCATAAAACGAACAATTTATGGGACACTTCACATTTTAAAGAGCCACGATTTATAGGAAGATGTAGGGGTTTGGTTTTATTATGACTCAAAAGTAGTTTGAGTTTCTTATATCAATTTCCTCGCTATAGGTTTCCCTTTTAACCCGGCATCTACCAAATAAGCTATAAATTTGGAGAAAGATTCGATATCATTTTCGACACTTGCACTTTCGAGTGCCTGCATATAGCTGTCCCTTTTTTCAATGGGAATTACTGTCCACGGATAGCCCCCGGAGATAAGCATTGTATTCATTAGAAAACGGCCCATACGTCCGTTACCATCCATATAGGGATGTACATAAACAAAGAAAAAGTGACCCAATACCGCCCGTACGCAAGCTTCTTTTTCAGATGCCAGCAGCTCAAAGAGCAAGGGCATCACATCCCTCACACCATGCACATTGATGGGGGTATGTTTAGATTGACCGATGTACACTTGGGTATTTCGATATCCTGCCAAATCTGAAGGTTTTAATATACCGGTGGTTATACTGGGGCCAAATAATTCCCGATACCAATTGCCATGCTCTTCATCTGTGACTTTACCCGGATTCTCTCCTTTGAAAATTCGCTGTATACTTTTCTTTACTGCGTTGAATGCCAACCAGTAGCCCCTAGCAGCCATGGCATCTTTTTGATTCAAGTCTGCTTCTTTATCTTCCGGATTCCATTTCCCACTCCGAACGCGCTCAATTAGTTCTGGAGTTACCTTGTACTTTTCAATGGACAACGAATGATAAGCATCGGTTACATAGATTTCATCTATTTTTTCCATGTATGATTTCAAATCCTTGGGAATGCCCGGGGCCTTCGGAAAGACCGCAATTACGACTTCCCTCATTTCTTGCCACATCAGTTTTATTCGATTCACATAAGGGGAACGTACCCTCGAATCCAATTTAATCGGAGAGGGTTCTTTGAACGGATCAGTCTCCCTAACATCATATCCAGCCGCAGTCATTGTTTTTGAAATCCCGTCTGCAATTTTATCCTGTCCCAGATTTCGATACGCCCCTACCAATCTTCCGGCAATGGTCGAGTGTCCGCCTTCGAGTAAAATTGGCAACAGTTCAGAAGCATCCCGTATCATCATAAGTGCGGTTCTTGAATCAATGGATTGTTTCGTGAATATTGACGGTGTGCTATACACTATGGAAGAAGCCAGTCCAACGATTCGTATTCCACCACGAGTTTCGATTTCCGCTACATCCGGCAATGGCGATTTCATAACGAATATCGATGTGCCAAATAATAATTTTGTAACTGAATTGTTGCCCTTGGTTGACCTGACAATCAATTGTTCCGGAACAACGTTATTTCCAGCATGGAACATCAAGGATTGTTCCGCTGAAATACAGTAGTCCTCCGCGTAACGATATTGTAGGTATCTTTTGGAAAAATCCCAAAAGGAGGTAAACCAAGAAGTACTGTCGCCCTGCTGTTCATGATGCGGTGTAGCTATGTACCATCCTTTAACTACTTCCTTAATAAATCCGTTTTTAATCAATCTTTCTTTATGGACCCTTGATAAATCATTTGCTTTTATGGCAACGATACCAGAATCCTGAAGTATTTTTAAACTCTCCAATGATTCCGCTAGTTTTTCTCCCGGTTTTGCCATTTTTATATTTTAATTTTACGGATATGCCTTTATAAATCTCTAGGCATATCCTAAGTCCAATGTAGTGCGCTAATTATTAATTGGTGATGTGTTTTAATTATTAATTAATGCTGTGTTAAAATTATTATTTACTGTAAATTTAATGAATAATCATTGATTATCAATACATAAACTATGCTATTTTGAAATAACAAAAACCAAAATAGCCAAAAAATGAGTGTAAATAAGAAAGCTTCAAAAGTCAAAAATTCATGAAACCCTGTATTTACTCGGTGGAGAATATCGGAGTCGAACCGGTTTGTTAATTGCTTATTGCAAAAAAACGAATTTGGGTATTGGATGTCCCAATTTGTCAACTTTGAAAAATAGATTCCGGGAACAATGCCATATATTATTAAATTGTATCTTTGCGCCCATGAATTTAGAGATTACAAAGGCAATTGCAGGCTTATTGGAGATACCCCAGAAGATTGTAATTATACCGCACAAAAATCCGGACGGGGATGCTATTGGTTCTACTTTGGGGCTTTGGCACTATCTAAAGGGCAAAGGTCAGGATGCTACCATCATTGTTCCCAATGATTTTCCCAAATTCCTAAAATGGATGCCGGGACAGGAACATATAATCAACTTTGAAAGAGACCCCCCAACTGCCACTTCCCTCATTAAAAATGCCACTGTAATATTTACCTTGGATTTTAACCACTTGGGAAGGATCGGGCAATTACAATCCTTATTGGAAAGTGCGTCGGCCACATTTGTAATGATAGACCACCATCAGGAACCGGATAATTACGCCCAAATTATGTATTCCGATGTCGGCATGAGTTCTACCTGCGAAATGGTTTTCAATATAATTGAAGCTCTGAACGATATTGACAGTATTACCCCGGACCTTGCCATTTCATTGTACACCGGTATCATGACGGATACGGGGTCTTTTAAATATTCCTCCACCACCAGCCGGACGCATTGGGTCGTTGCCAAATTAATAGATCAAGGTGCCAAAAATACGGAGGCGCACAACAAGGTATACGACACCAACACACCAAGTAGATTGCATCTTTTAGGTTGTGCCTTAAAGAACATGGTCATTCTGGAAGAGTTTAATACGACATTTATCACCTTATCCCAGGAGGAACTGGATAGCTACGATTACAAAAAGGGGGATACCGAAGGATTTGTGAATTATGGCCTAACCCTGGAAGGAATTGTTTTTGCCGTTATTTTTATTGAAAATCGGGAGGAAGGAATCATCAAGATCTCTTTTAGATCGGAAGGCAACTTTTCTGTAAATGAATTTGCCAGGGCCCATTTCAACGGAGGCGGACACACCAATGCCGCGGGTGGAAGAAGCGACGTTTCCATGGAAGAAACAATAAGCCAATTTAAGTCCCTACTCCCCAAATATAAAGATGACCTAAACGCATGAAACACCTAATTTATCTTTTGCTTATTATCGCCCTCTCCAACTGCAAGGGACCGGAACCGCGTAGGCCGGTCAAAGTTAAAACGGGGAGTATTTTACAAAAATCGGTGGAACGCAATAAGGACCTATTGGCAAAGGAAGAAAAACAGATAATGGAAATTATCAAGAACGACTCCCTCAACACCTATTTCTCCAGTGGCAACGGTTCCTGGTACCGTTATATCTACAAGAACGACCAGACGGATTACCGCCCAAAAACAGATGACCTGGTTACACTACAATATAACGTTATGACCTTCAACAATGACACCATATACTCCAAAGAGGATATCGGGACCATCACCTATAAGGTAGATAAACAAGATCTTTTTCCCGGCCTGAGAAATAGTATAAAACTTTTAAAGGAAAAAGAAAGTGCCACCTTTTTATATCCCTCCTCCCTATCCTACGGATATCACGGGGACAATAACAAAATTGGGGTAAACGTCCCCATTAAATCCACCATTACCATATTAAATATAGAAAAACAAAAAGACAACAATTAAAATTAACTACAATGAAGAAAATTTATTTATTAATGGCAATCGCATCCATAGCATTTTCAAGTTGCAAGTCGGGCAAGCATGCCGATTTGGGAGATGGTATTTTTGCCGATATTACCACCACCAAAGGTGAAATCCTCCTAAAATTGGAGTACCAAAGGACACCTTTGACGGTTGCCAATTTTATATCCCTTGCCGAAGGAAGCAATCCTTATGTTACCGACAGCCTAAAGGGCAAAAAATACTATGATGGCATCATCTTCCACAGAATTATAAAGGACTTCATGATACAAGGGGGAGATCCTACCGGAACGGGCATGGGAAATCCCGGGTATAAATTCAAGGATGAATTTAACGACTCCCTTACGCACAACAAGGCAGGTATACTGTCCATGGCCAATTCCGGACCTACCACCAACGGAAGCCAGTTTTTTATTACCCACAAGGAAACTCCTTTTTTAAACGGCAGGCACACTGTTTTTGGGGAAGTTGTTGAAGGAATGGACGTTGTTGATTCCATTGCCAATGTTAAAACGGCGGAAGGGGACAGACCGGTGACGGACGTGGTAATGAACACCGTTGAAATTATTAGGAACGGTAAAGAGGCCAAAAAATTTGATGCCGTAAAAGTAATGAGCGATTACTTTGCCGAGGAAGAGGAAAAGATCAAGGCGATGGAGAAAATGAAGACCGATTTCGTTGCCCAAATCGCCACCGAGGAAGCTACGGCAGAAGAGCTGCCATCAGGTCTTAAAATACTTACCCTGACAGAGGGAAATGGTGAAAAACCCAAGATTGGACAAAAGGTAAAGGTGCTATATGCCGGATATTTAGCGGACGGATCACTATTTGATAGTAATTACGAAGAGATCGCCAAAAAATATGGAGTTTATCAGGAAGCCAGGAAACAAGGTCGCGGTTACGAAGCCATCCCAATGGATTACAGTCCGGAAGCCAGGATAATTCCAGGCTTTAAGGAAGGCCTTATGCAAATGAAGGTCGGGGACAAGGTCCGCTTGTTTATACCCTCCCATTTAGGCTATGGGGAAGCGGGCTATGGTCCTATTCCTCCGGATGCCAAATTAATTTTTGATCTTGAAATTACCGGTATAGCCGAATAATTAGCTTGTAAAACAAATAATCCTTGTTGAACTCTGTGTTATCGGAGGTCAACAAGGATTATTTTTTATCTTCAATTTTGTTATACTGGTAAAGTATCAAATTAAATGGCATTAGGAACCAAGATGAAATTCCCCATCTGCCCCAAAGGAGGGAATTCTATTTCCAGTTTTGCGATTTAAGCCTTAAGGTAGCCTTTAAAATATCTTTCTGGGAAATTTGTCCGACCAACTTTCCGTTTTCCACTATTGGAAAACGTCTGCGCCTTTCATTCAAAAACTTATTGGCCGCATCAAAAATATTCATATTGCCATCTATGGTTTCCACATTTTTCACCATGTGTCCCTCCACCGTTAAATTGGAGCTTGGAAGATTGTGGTACCTATTTTCACTTATATGTTTGATACAGTCCCCCTCGGAAATGATCCCTATCAATTCATTCCTATCGTTTACCACTGGTCCCCCGGAAATTTTGTACTTCAATAGGGCAACGATCACCTCTTCCACAGATTGCTCCGGCCTAAAAGTAATCAGTTTTCTGGTCATATAATCACTAACCCGAAGAGGTGCTTCCTCACCGGATTGCTGAACTCTAGGACCCTGAAAACTTTTAATTCCCATATCAAATCAATTTCGACCTTCCTTAAATATAAGAAATTTAATGGTAGGAACCTAAAAAAATCAAGATGAGTTCATCATTTGAACCGTAACAAATCTATTTTTTGGGAATTTCCTTAAGTATTTCCAAAATAAATTTCCAAAATTTCTGCAATGAAGATATACTGGCCCGTTCATCGGGGGAATGGGCGCCCTTTATGGTAGGCCCAAAACTTATCATATCCACTCCAGGATAATTCTTTCCCAAAATACCACATTCCAAACCGGCGTGACAGGCAACGACCCTTGGCTTTTCATTAAAAAGCGCTATATATTTGGTACGTAACAGTTCCAGGATGGCCGAATCGGGATTGGGGTTCCAACCGGGATAATCCCCACTTAAGGTCACTTCATAGCCCGACTTTTCAAAATTATCCTTCAATTCCTTGGCCAGCTCCATTTTCCCTTCCTCTATGGAGGATCTGGTTAGACATGCTATGTTTATTTGGCCATCACCCACCTCTACCCTCGCTATATTATTGGAGGTCTCCACCAAGTCCTTCATGGTGGTGCTCATGGCATAGACCCCGTTATGGGCGTTCTTTACGGCATCCGTTAAAGCCAGCTGATCATTGGGATGCATTACCATTTTTGGAAGATCTATAAGTTCATAAACAATCTTAAGGTTTGGTTCGGTTGCTGCAAACTCCATTTTTAAATCATTGCCCCAATCTTTAAATAGTTTATCAAATTCATTGGAATCCGATGCTTTTATCGCAACCAAAGCTATGCTTTCCCTAGGAATTGCATTTCGCAATCCGCCACCGTCAATTATGGAAATCCTTAAACCGAGCTGTTCCTGACCCAATATCAATAAGTTGTTCATGATCTTATTGGCATTCCCCAAACCTTTATGGATATCCATTCCACTATGGCCACCGGAAAGTCCTTTTACCGCTATCCGGTAAGCCGTGTAGCCCTCATTTAGCGCGATCTCCCTGTATACTCCTTTCGCAGTTATATCTATACCTCCGGCGCAACCAATATCAATTTCATCGTCATCCTCCGTATCCAGGTTCAACAAAATATCGCCCTTCAACAATCCGCCCTGTAGTCCCTTGGCCCCGGTCATTCCCGTTTCCTCATCAATGGTGAACAATGCTTCCAAAGCTGGATGGGATATATCCTTGCTCTCCAACAATGCCATGATGGTGGCCACCCCCAGGCCGTTATCGGCCCCCAAGGTAGTGTCTTTGGCCCTTACCCAATCTCCATCTACGTACATCCCTATGCCTTGGGTATTAAAATCGAAATCGGTGTCGGCATTTTTTTGATGTACCATATCCAAATGCGCCTGTAAAATTACGGTCTTCCTATCTTCCATTCCCATTGAAGCAGGCTTTCTAATAATTACATTCCCCACGACATCCTTAATGGTCTCTAGACCAAGGGACTTGCCAAATTCCACCATAAATGCTATGACCCTTTCCTCGTGTTTGGACGGTCTGGGAACAGCATTCAGATCCGCAAATCTGTTCCAGATATTTTTAGGCTCCAACACTCTTATTTCCTTGTTCATATTTATTTTTATTAATTGTGAAGTAAACAACCTTAGGGCAAGCCTGTCTGTCCGGTAGGCAGGCCCACGAGGTATCAGGCATAAAACCTGAAAAACATTTCGATGCCCACCTGAACGGATACGGGCAGGCCCGTTCGAACGGCAGACAAGCATCGGACCATTTAAAATCTCACTTAGTGAGTCAAAAATACGGATAGAAAAACAACCATGCTAGATTATTGGCTATTTTTGGCGGGATGAAAACTAAAATCAAAAATCTTGTCGCCCTCCTATTGCTCCCACAAATATTCTTGGTAAAATGGATAGGGCAATACCCGGAATTTATAGAAACCTATTACAGCAAAGGGGTATATCCCTATATATCCGGATTTTGGCGCAGCATTATGGGATGGATTCCTTTCTCCGTAGGCGACATATTGTATACGCTTCTAATTATCATGGCGATCCGATATATCCTTGTGAACAGAATGTCCATTAAAAATAATATTCTTGGGTTTCTAAGGGACATTGCCATGATATTGTCCGTAGCCTATTTTACATTTCATCTCCTTTGGGGCCTTAACTATTACAGACAACCCCTTTCAAAAACCTTGGGACTGGGAGAAAAACACAGTCAGCAGGACCTAGTGGAATTTGTGGACCGATTGGTGATCAAAACCAATGAGATCCAATACGCCATTACCTCCGATACCAATAAAATAGTACAAGTTCCCTACAGCAAAAAGGAAATAATGGACCGTACCTTGGAAGGCTACCGATCCCTAAAAAATAAATTCCCTATTTTCACCTACCATCGCCCCAGTTTAAAAAGATCCATTTTCAGCATCCCTTTAAGCTATATGGGCTATGGCGGCTATTTAAATCCTTTTACCAATGAGGCCCAGGCCAACAGTGCATTGCCGAGTTTTAGGTTTCCAGTGATATGTGGCCATGAGATAGGGCATCAATTGGGGTTTTCTGCAGAAAATGAAACCAATTTTATTGGCTATTTGGCCACCGTTGGCAATGGGGACATCTATTTTAAATATTCGGCATATGCCTATGCCCTAAGCTATTGCCTAAATGAACTGGCAAGTCGGGACCAAGAGGAGTTTAAACGCCTATACAACAAACTGAATCCCGGTATTAAAAAGAATTATAAAGAAGTGGCCGAATTCTGGGAGGGCCATGCCAATCCAATGGAGCCTGTTTTCAAATCCATATTCAGTACTTTTCTAAAGGCCAATAACCAAAAGGACGGAATAAAAAGTTACAATGCCGTGGTGACCCTTTTGATCAATTATTACCAGAACAATCCGATTTAGGGAACAGGGTAGTTCCTATACCCTAAAATGACCTTCAAACCGGGTATTCCTATATTATTGCCAATACCCAAGACTCATTTTTTAGACGCAAAAAGTTCGGAATAGTATCGATAATCATCTGGGATATCTTATTTTTAAAATCATTAAACAAAGAATAGGTTGAAATATGAGAATACTTTTTTATGTGCTGGTCATCCTTTTTTACGGGTTGCCCCTCTATGCCCAAGACTACTTTCCAAAAAATGATGGTGTAAAGGCCGAGAACACCAATTTCACGGCTTTCATCAACGCCAAGATACATATAACCCCTACCAAAGTATTGGAAAAGGGCACCTTACTCATCCAAAAGGGTAAAATAATAGAAGTAGGAAAAATCGTAGACTTGCCTAAAAGCACCCTATTGATCGACCTTGAAGGAAAGTCCATATACCCTTCGTTCATAGACATTTATTCCGATTTTGGGGTTGAAAAGCCGCAACGGGCCACTTCGCAAGGGCGTTCGGCGCAATATGAACCCTCAAGGGAAGGGTATTACTGGAACGACCATATTACGCCGGAAAACGATGCAATATCCAGATTTAAGTATGACAACAAAAAAGCCAAGGATTTAAGGGAAGCGGGTTTTGGAGCGGTAAATACCCATATACAGGATGGAATTGCGCGTGGAGTCGGCGCCCTTATTTCATTGAACGATTTCGGCAATGATTCGGATAGGGTGTTGGCCGACAGATCCGCACAGTACTTTTCATTGACCAAAAGTGTTGCCAAAAGGCAAGCCTATCCCACATCCCTAATGGGAACCTTGGCCTTGTTGAGACAAATGTACTTTGATGCCGATTGGTACGCCCAGGGAAATGTAAGTACCAAAGACCTTTCCTTAGAGGCCCTGAACGCCAACAAAGGTCTGGTCCAGATCTTTGAGGCCAAGGACAAGGACAACGTATTAAGGGCAGATAAGATCGGGGATATGTTCAATATCAATTATGCGATACTGGCAGGAGGCAATGAATTTGAAAACGTAGCGGAAATAAAGGCCACCAATGCCCCTTTGATCGTTCCCATTAATTTTCCGGATCCCTATGACGTTTCCGACCCCTATTTGTCACAATATATTAGCCTGGAGGATATGCGCTCATGGAACCAGGCACCTAGCAACCCTAAGGTTCTTGAAGAAAACCAAATCACTTTTAGCCTTACACTGCACGATCAAAAATCTACCTCCTCGTTCAGAAAAAATGTATTAAAGGCTATTGGGTACGGCTTGTCAAAAACAAAGGCTTTGGAGGCACTTACCACGATTCCCGCCCAGATGTTGGGCAAATCCAATACCATCGGTTCACTGCAAAGCGGCTATCAAGCTAATTTCTTGATCACTTCCGGAGATATTTTCGATAAGGAAAGTGTTCTCTATGAGAATTGGGTGCAGGGCAGGAAGCACATTATCAATGACATAGCACTTAGAGATATCCGCGGAAACTACAGTTTAACGGCCGGGGAAAGAACCTATCAATTATCGATTTCGGGAGAATTGGACAACCCCAAGGCAGAGATAAAAGAAGGGGAGGATAAGTTGACTTCCAAAATTAATTATAAAGACAATTGGCTATCCCTTTCCTTCAATAACAAGGAAGGGAACCAGGCATTTCGATTATCGGCAATGGCAAACCCAAGCTCCGATGATCTTAAAGGCAAACTTTTGTTGCCCGATGGCACCGAAACCACTTTTATGGCCATAAAGACTTCGGCATTTTCCGAAACGAAAAAAGAGGAGGTCAAGGAAAAGCCAATGGTGGTACCGGTAACTTTCCCCAATATTGGCTACGGCTATTCGCATCTACCCAAGCAAGAAACCATACTGTTCAAAAATGCTACGGTCTGGACCAGTGAGGATATCGGTATTATGGAAAAGACGGACGTCCTCGTCAAAAACGGTAAAATTGCAAAAATAGGTAAAAACCTAAATCCCGGTGGGGCAGAGATAGTAGACGCCACAGGCAAACACCTTACCGCGGGCATTATCGATGAACATACCCATATTGCCGCTTTATCCATTAATGAATCCGGTCAAAATTCCTCTGCCGAGGTAAAAATGGAAGATGTGGTAGACCCAAAACACATCGGGATCTATCGTGATCTGGCGGGTGGTGTTACCTCCGCCCAATTACTGCACGGTTCCGCCAATCCCATTGGCGGACGATCGGCGATCCTAAAATTAAAATGGGGCGCCGGTGCGGACGGGATGATCTATGACAACTCTCCCAAATTTATAAAGTTTGCGCTGGGCGAAAATGTAAAACAGTCCAACTGGAACAGTTATAGCAGATTTCCACAGACCAGGATGGGAGTGGAACAAACCTTTATCAATTATTTCCAAAGGGCCAAAGAATACGATATCAAGAAGAAAAGCGGGCAGCCCTACAGATTTGATGAGGAGATGGAAACCCTAGCGGAAATATTGAACGGGGAACGTTTTATAAGCTGTCATTCTTATGTTCAGAGCGAAATTAATATGCTGATGAAAGTGGCCGAAAAATTCAACTTTAAAGTAAACACCTTTACCCATATCCTGGAAGGCTACAAGGTGGCCGACAAAATGGCGGAACACGGTGTAGGGGCATCTACCTTCAGTGATTGGTGGGCCTATAAGTACGAAGTAAACGATGCCATCCCCTACAATGCGGCCATCATGCAAAGTCAGGGCATAACCGTTGCCATAAACAGTGACGATGCCGAAATGTCCAGACGATTAAACCAAGAGGCCGCCAAAACCGTTAAATACGGGGGCATGTCGGAATTGGAGGCCTGGAAAATGATTACTATAAACCCTGCCAAGCTGTTGCATATAGACGACAGGGTGGGAAGTATCAAGGAAGGAAAGGACGCAGATCTGGTACTCTGGAACAACAACCCCCTTTCCGTTTATGCCAAGGTAGAAAAAACCATTATTGAAGGAGCTGTTTATTTCGATCTGGAAAAGGACAGGCAACAAAGGGAGGCCATTAAAAAAGAAAGGGCCTTACTGATCAACTTAATGCTCAAGGAGAAGGACAATGGCAATCCTACTCAAGAGCCCAAGAAAAAAAATCAGGAAGAATTGCATTGCGATAGCCTTTAAAATTGATAAAAAGATGAAAAGTTTAAGAAACATCCTTGCACTTTCCCTAATTACATTAACAGTAAAGGGTTCCGCACAACAAACTCCGGCCAATGCACAAAGTGAAGCCATAAGCATTGAAGGGGCCGTAGCCCATTTGGGCAATGGCACCGTTATTGAGAACTCCCTCATCATGTTCGAGGCAGGAAAAATTACTTTTGTAGGGGATGCCAAAGCCCGCATTGCCCGTCAGGGAACTGTAATAAACGCCGATGGCAAACATATCTACCCCGGCTTCATTGTCACCTGTGCCTCTTTGGGCCTTATTGAGGTCGATGCCGTTAGGGCTTCCAATGACAAGGACGAAATAGGGGAATTGATTCCCCATGTAAGAAGTTTGATCGCCTATAATGCAGAATCCAAAGTAGTGGAAAGTATGCGTCCAAATGGAGTATTGTTGGGACAGATCTCCCCTAAGGGCGGTATCATTTCAGGAACCTCCTCCGTAATGCAATTCGATGCCTGGAACTGGGAAGATGCAGTGGTAAAGGCCGATGACGGTATACACCTAACCTGGCCGGATGGCTTTAAACAAGGCCCTCTCTCCCAAGGTCAGGCCCGAAGACACGTCCCCAATGAAGATTACCCAAAGGAAAAGGAAAAAATAATACACTTTTTAAGAAATGCCCTGGCCTATGGAAAAAGCCCGGCACTGGAAATCAATCCCGCCTATGCGGCCACCCAAGGTCTGTTCAAGGGAACGCAAAAACTATATGTTTATGCCGACGGTGAAAAGGAAATAATGGATGCCATTACCAACACCAAAAATCTGGGCGTGCAGGAGATTGTCCTGGTAGGAGGGTATAACGCCCATAAAATTAGCGAATTCTTAAAACAGCATCAAATACCCGTGTTGGTAAGGGCGCCCCATAACCTGCCATTTTCGGAGGACGACGATTATGATCTTCCCTATAAACTGCCCAAATTACTATCGGACAGCGGACTGTTGGTAGCCATGCAAAACACAGATGCGAGAAATTTTCAAAACAGAAACCTGCCATTTTATGCCGGACAACTTGTGCAAGAAGGATTTTCCAAGGAAAAGGCACTCCAAATGATTACGCAGAATCCGGCCAAAATATTGGGAATAGACCGGGATTACGGCACCTTGGAAGTGGGTAAAAGCGCCACCTTATTTATTTCCGAAGGCGATGCCCTGGATATGAGGACCAATCGGTTGAACAGGGCCTTTATTGACGGAAGGGATATTTCACTGGAAACCCACCAAACGGAATTATGGAAAAGGTATATGGAAAAATACAAAGGGAAATAACCCAGGTTCAAAAACAAAAAAACGTATATAACTGCTACGCTTCCACATTAAACCTACCTGCCGGACCAGAAAGGAATTTTAAACATCCCCTCCCGAAAGCAATCGGGATATCAAGTAATTTTTAAAATTTCTTCATGCCCGTTTCAGCTTACTACATTTAGTTGTCCCCTTGGTCGTAAAATCAAAGTTAAATTAACATAATATATTATTTTTGCACCAATGAGTTATATAAAGGAGATCGGCAGTACTCACAACCCCTTGGTAAGGAGTGCAATGGCATTAAAGGAAAAATCCCGTGAACGAAAAAAAAACGGGCTTTTTATTATTGAAGGTTTAAAGGAGTTGCAGCTGGCCATTAAAGGACAATATACCCTAAAGACCGTTCTTTTCTATCCGGAACTCATTTCCGGCAATGCTGTAATGGAGATCGTTCAAGGTATTTCCCCTATTCCCGAAATAATTTCCATATCCAAGGATATTTTTCAAAAATTGGCACACAGGGATACTACAGAGGGGATATTGGGCATAGCCGTGGCCAGGGAGCATTCCCTGGAATCCTTAACATTTAAAAACGACAGTCCACTTATTTTGGTGGCGGAAGCCCCGGAAAAACCGGGCAATATTGGCGCCCTTCTTCGTACCGCAGATGCTGCCGGACTGGATGCCGTAATTATAGCCGATCCAAAAAGCGACCTATACAACCCGAATATAATCCGTTCCAGTGTCGGCTGTGTATTTACGACCCATATCGCCATGGGGTCCACACCCGAAATTATCCAATTCTTAATAAGTCGCCATATCACGATCAACTGTGCGGCATTAAGCGCCTCCAAGCCATATACCGAAGTAGATTATACCAAGGGCACGGCAATTGTAGTAGGAACGGAAGCCACAGGCCTATCGAAACAATGGCTGAACAAGGCCGACCAAAATATAATTATTCCCATGCATGGGGAAATAGACTCCATGAACGTCTCCGTATCGGCGGCAATACTTATCTTTGAGGCGAGGCGACAGCGGGGGGCTTAACGAAGAAACGTTATCCCCTGATCTGCAACATAATCAATATTGAAATCCTTTAGTTTTCCTAATAAATGAACAGCGATATCCTATTTTACATCATTATATCCATTTTGTTGGTCCAATTTATAATTGAAGCCGTACTGGAAGATTTAAATGCCAAACATTATACCGATGCCGTTCCCAGTGAGCTAAGCGACGTTTTCGACAAGGAGGAATACCAAAAGTCCCAAGAGTACAAAAAAACCAACTATCGTTTCGGTATGGTAAGTGCCGTCTTCTCCCTATGTCTCACATTAATGTTTTTAATTTTTGGGGGATTTGATTGGGTAGACGCCATTGCAAGGGACTTCAGCGACAACCCTATTGTAATAGCACTTATATTTTTCGGGATTATCATGATCGGCAATGATATTTTTACAACCCCTTTTTCCTATTACCACACCTTTGTTATAGAGGAAAAATTTGGCTTTAACAAGAGTACCCGAAAATTATTTTGGGCAGATAAAATTAAGGGTTGGGTCATGATGGTACTTCTTGGTGGCGGTATTCTGGCATTGATCATCTGGTTTTTTCAATGGGCGGGCACCCACTTTTGGATTTATGCCTGGGCCCTCATAGCCGTTTTTTCGCTTTTTATGAACCTGTTTTACAGTAAACTTATCGTACCGCTTTTTAACAAACAGACCCCCTTGGCGGAAGGTAGCTTAAAAAGTAAAATTGAGGCCTACACCAAAAAGGTAGGGTTTGAATTAAAAAATATATTTGTGATAGACGGTTCAAAACGATCTACCAAGGCCAATGCCTATTTTTCCGGATTTGGCAAAGAAAAGAGAATAACACTATACGATACCCTGATCAACGATCTGGAAGAAGACGAAATTGTGGCGGTACTTGCGCATGAAGTAGGCCATTATAAAAGAAAACACATCATCTTCAATTTATCGGCCTCTATTTTGTTAACGGGTTTTACCCTTTTTATCCTATCCATTTTTATAAATAATCCGGAACTATCTTTGGCCATCGGTGTTTCACAACCCAGTTTTCATGCAGCGCTTATCGGTTTTGGAATACTGTACAGCCCTATATCCGAAATTACGGGATTGGTCATGAACGCCATGTCCAGAAAATTTGAATTTCAGGCAGATGATTTTGCCAAAAAAACCTTTGCCCCCAAACCTCTTATTACGTCCCTAAAAAAATTATCCAAGAATAGCCTAAGTAATCTCACTCCCCATCCCGCCTATGTTTTTATGCACTATTCGCACCCGACCTTAATGTCCAGGATCCAAAATTTAAAGGCATAATTTTTGTTGTCTACAATCATAGTTTGTGCTATTTTTAATATGAACTCATTTAATCTTTTTAGATTGAAGCGAAAATTAGACATTTTTTGCCCAATTGAAGATTTTTTTGGGTTGCATAGCATCGCTACGGAAGGAAAAAAAAGCAAAAAGTGGGTGAAAAAGGATGATTTTTAGCCTATTGAGAAAGTTTAAAGGAGTTCTATATGATGACCGAAGCTGCCATTGAGAAAGAAAACAAGGAAATTGCGAAGCAATATAAGGAACTGCTCCGCATAAGCTATCAAAGTCTTACCGATGAGGACAAGAAATTGATACGCTCTGCCTTTGATATTGCCGTAGATGCCCACAAAAATCAAAGAAGAAAATCGGGGGAGGCCTATATTTTCCACCCCATAGCAGTAGCCAAAATTGTAGCTTCGGAAATGGGTCTGGATGCCGTTTCCATAGCCTCCGCCCTACTCCACGATGTAGTAGAGGACACCGAATATACCTTAGCGGACATAGAACGTTTGTTCGGCGAAACGGTAGCAAGGATCGTAGACGGACTTACCAAAATTGCCCACCTGAAAAAGGATATGAACATATCCCAACAGGCGGAAAATTTTAGAAAAATGCTGCTTACCCTAAATGACGATGTACGGGTAATCATTATAAAAATTGCGGACAGATATCACAATATGCTCACCATGGATTCCATGCCCGAGCATAAACAAGTAAAGATAGCCTCTGAGACCCTGTACATTTACGCGCCATTAGCGCATAGAATAGGGCTCTATAATATAAAAACGGAACTGGAAGACCTTAGTCTGAAATACACGGAACCGGATGTTTACGAAGATATTCTAGGTAAGATTGAGGAGTCCAAAGAAGAACAACAGGCCTATATAGATGCATTTTCCGGAGTGATAAGCGACTCCTTGGACAAAGAGAACCTTGATTACTACATTAAGGGCCGGATGAAATCCATATTCTCGATTCGTAGAAAAATGAAGGTTCAAAATGTATCCTTCGAGGAGATATATGACAAATTTGCTATTCGGATCATTTACAAATCGGACCGACATAACGAAAAGTTTTTGGCATGGAAAATTTATTCCATTGTTACCGATCACTTCACTCCCAACCCCGTCCGCCTGAGGGATTGGATCTCCTCTCCCAAATCCACAGGCTATGAAGCGCTGCACATTACCGTAATGGGGCCCAAGGGCAAATGGGTGGAAGTTCAGATCCGCAGTGAAAGAATGCACGAAATTGCCGAAAAAGGGTATGCCGCCCATTTTAAATACAAGCACGGCAATCAAAAGGAACAGGGAATAGAGGAATGGCTCAACAAACTACAGGAAGCCTTGGAAAATGCCAACAGCAATGCGGTCGATTTTGTAGAAGAATTTAAACTGAACCTCTATTCCAAAGAAATTTTTGTATTTACGCCCAAGGGAGAATTAAAATCCCTTCCCAAAGGGGCCACCCCATTGGATTTTGCCTTCAATATTCATACCGAAGTGGGCATGCACACCCGGGGGGCCAAAGTAAACGGTAAGCTAGTACCCCTTAATACCGCCTTACAAAGTGGGGACCAGGTGGACATCCTCACTTCCGAAACGGCCAAACCCAGTCAAAGCTGGTTGGATTACGCTACTACGGCAAGGGCCAGGTCCAAGATCAAATCATCGTTAAAGGAAGAAAAAAAGTCTACTGCCGTAGAGGGCAAGGAAATCCTTAGACGGAAATTGAGATCCCAAAAAATTAATCTTAACGAGGATACCATAAACAAATTGGTCGTCTTTTTTAAGCTCAAGACCAGTCTGGACCTGTTCTATAGAGTGGGCATAGGGGCCATAGACAATCAGATGCTAAAAGATTTTGCGGCCTCCTATAGCAACGCATTCATAACTTTCTTTAAAAATAAGATAAAGAGAACCCCGGTTCCTGAAGATATACACAAGGAGGAAATTACCACAAAATATGATACCCTTGTCTTTGGCAAGGAAGAGGACAAATTGGAATATAAACTATCCCAATGTTGCAACCCCATTCCCGGTGACGAGGTATTTGGATTTGTCAGTGTAAACGATGGTATTAAAGTACATAAAAAGAATTGTCCCAATGCCATTTCCCTGCAGTCCAACTATGCCTATAGAATTATATCCGCCAAATGGATCGATTCTTCCCAAGAGGAATTTACAGTGGAAATAATGCTTACCGGTATAGATAACATAGGCCTGATCAGTGAAATTACCGAGATAATCTCCGGTAATTTACATGTGAATATGAGGAATATCAATTTCAGTACGGATGGTGGAACATTCTCGGGCAGGATCACCCTTGTCGTAAAAAACAATGCCATCCTTAAAAAAGTAATTGATAATCTAAAGCGCATCAACGGCATCGATAAAGTATCCAGAATTTAAATTTTAACTGTACATTTGTACCCTAACGCTGGGTAAATGTTATGGGCGAAAATAAGAATCAAGAAATAGTCAAAAATGTGTTCACCACTTTTCTGGAGGAAAATGGCCACAGAAAAACACCTGAACGCTACGCAATTTTACAGGAAATCTACGATAGCGAGGAACATTTTGATATAGAATCGCTCTATATCACCATGAAGAATAAAAATTATCGCGTAAGCAGGGCCACACTCTACAATACTATAGAACTTCTCTTGGATTGCAAATTGGTACGTAAGCACCAATTTGGAAAAAATCAGGCCCAATACGAAAAATCCTATTTTGACCGGCAGCACGATCATGTTATCCTAACCGATACCGGTGAGGTTATGGAGTTTTGCGATCCACGTATACAAAGCATAAAAAAGACCATTGAGGAGGTTTTCAATATTAAGATCAACAACCACTCGCTCTATTTTTACGGAACGCGAAATAAAGAAGAGAACACGAACAATTAATCCAATTACATAAAGAATGGCAGTAGATTTACTACTAGGACTCCAATGGGGAGATGAAGGAAAGGGAAAAATAGTTGATGTTTTAACAAAAAACTATGACATTATTGCACGTTTCCAAGGTGGACCCAATGCTGGCCACACATTAGAATTTGATGGCATCAAACACGTTTTGCATACCATTCCTTCAGGAATTTTCCACAAAACCGCGGTGAACATTGTTGGCAACGGAGTGGTTATAGACCCCGTTATCTTTAAAAAAGAGCTGGATAATCTTAAAAAGTTCAATCTGGATATTAAATCCAAACTATTTATCTCCAGAAAGGCCCATTTAATTTTGCCCACCCACCGTTTATTGGATGCAGCTTCGGAAACTGCCAAGGGCAAGGCTAAAATTGGATCTACCCTAAAAGGGATTGGACCAACTTATATGGACAAGACCGGAAGGAACGGAATGAGGGTAGGTGATCTGGAATTCCCGGACTGGAAAGAAAAGTACAGGATATTGGCCAACAAACATGAAGCCATGATCAGCTTTTACAATGTAGAGATCCAATATGACCTAAAAGAATTGGAGGCCGATTTCTTTATGGCCGTAGAAGAACTAAAAAAATTAACCTTCATAGATAGCGAAGAATATATTTTCAATGCTCAACGGGAAGGCAAAAAAATATTGGCCGAAGGCGCACAGGGATCCCTATTGGATATCGATTTTGGGACCTATCCCTTTGTAACCTCCTCCAATACCACGGCAGCGGGAGCCTGTACCGGATTGGGCGTGGCACCCAATAAAATAGGTAGTGTCTTGGGTATCTTTAAAGCGTACACCACCCGAGTGGGCAGCGGACCGTTCCCTACAGAACTTTTTGATGAGGACGGCGCAACCATGGGCAGGGTCGGCAATGAATTTGGTGCAACCACAGGAAGGCCAAGACGATGCGGATGGCTGGATCTGGTGGCCCTTAAATACGCCGTTGAAATTAATGGGGTTACAGAATTGATGATGATGAAAGCGGATGTGCTCAGCGGATTTAAAACACTCAAGGTCTGTACCGCATATAACTACAAGGGAAAACAAATAAAACACCTGCCCTACAGTATAGAACCGGAATATGTAACCCCGATCTACACAGAGCTAAAGGGCTGGGCAAAGGATTTGACCAAAATGAGCAAGTCCGACGAACTACCGGAAACACTTATGGATTATATTAAATTTCTGGAAAAGGAACTGGAGGTTCCCATTAAAATTGTTTCGGTGGGCCCGGACAGGACCCAAACCATACACCGATAAAAAACAGCCATCATCACGATGGCTTTTTTGTTGGACAGGTTTTATTAAAACTATCCCAAACTGTATTATCCTCCCTCAAAATATACTATTTTTGAGCAAAATTTCAAATATTGCTCAAGTCCGTATTTTTATTATCAACTGTTTTCATTTGTTGGAACGGTTGGGCACAGGAACCCGAGACGGAGGTTAAGGAAATAAACATAGTTTATGGAGGTACCTTTACCAAGAATGAAGAACAATATCCCGGGGCGGCCATCTTTAGCAAAGATGAGCGGCAGGTTCAATTTGAACATGAAGGGGCGGATCTTTGGTGCGATATAGCCATCTATTACCAAAAGGAAAATAGGCTGAAGGCCATTGGGAACATTAAACTGCAACAAGGGGATTCCGTACAGTTGACCAGTGGAAAAATAGATTATGACGGCAATCTAAACCTGGCCAAGGCCTGGGAAAATGTGGTTTTGAACCAAAACAGCATGACCCTTACCACGGACACCTTAAGGTTCGACAGGGAAAAACAAGAGGCTTTCTATGAGCATTACGGAACAGTTGTAGATTCCTCCAATACCCTTACCAGTAAAATAGGACGCTACTTTACACAACTTAAAAAATCGCAGTTTTTAGACAGCGTAAATCTGGTCAACCCCGAATTTAAGTTGGTTTCCAAGCAATTGGACTACTATACCGTTTCCAAAAATGCCTATTTGTACGGTCCGTCCACCATCACCGGGGAAACCTATACCATGTATTGCGAACGCGGATTCTACGATACCAAGATCGAAAACGGATACGGAATCAAAAATACCCGTATAGATTATAATAACCGTATTATTACGGGGGACAGCCTGTATTTTGACAAAAAGACCGAATTTGCCTCCGCAACCAATAATATTACCATAAGGGATACCGTAAACAATGGATTGATAAGGGCCCACTATGCAGAAGTGTACAAGGCCAAGGATTCTGTTTTTGCCACCAAAAGGGCGGTATCCGTCAATCTGGTGGAGCAGGATTCATTATATATGCACGGGGACACCTTAATGATCACCGGGAAACCGGAACAACGTATCATAAGGGCATTCAGAAACGCAAAATTCTACAAGACCGATTTAAGCGGCAAGTGCGATTCCATCCATTTTAACCAAAAAACCGGTATTACCGAACTGATTACCAATCCGGTAATATGGAACGGGGAAAATCAGATGACGGGCGACAGTATCCACTTACTATCCAATATGGAAACCGAAAAACTGGACTCTTTAAAAGTGATCAACAATGCCTTTATAATTTCTTTGGACACCGTTGGAAAAGTAGGCTATAATCAGGCCAAGGGCAAGGATCTATTCGGGAAATTTATAGACAACCAACTCAGCACCATAGATCTGGTAAAGAACACCGAACTTATTTATTATACGTACAACGATGACCAAGAACTTATTGGAATCGACAAGACCATATGTAGCTCCATCCGAATGACCTTGGCCGATAATGAAATAGAGGAAATGACATTCTTCACCATGCCCGATGGGGACATATTCCCCGAGAAGGACCTCCCGGAAAACAGTAGGCTGTTAAAAGGGTTTGTTTGGCGTGGCAAGGAAAAAATCCTTAGCAAGGACGATATTTTTGATGAAGATGACAACAACATCCAACTCGTAACCATTCAAGGGGTGGATAATCCTATTGATTTGGATATAACCGCTGAAGAAGCCATGGAAGAGGAAAGAAAAAGGGATTCCATTAGCACGGCTACAGCACGCTTGGCCAACCCACTGGAAGTAAAAACGGAACCGAAAAAAAACGATAATTCCGCTAAACTTCGGAAAGACCTTATAAAATTGGATACCATACCAAAGGGGCGGAAAGAGGAGAAGGACAATTAATATCCATCATGATAGAAGATTTCATTACATATCAGGCCCAAACTTCCCCGCACCCATTGGCCTTGGAGGTCTCACATGCAAAGGGAAGCTATATCTATGATACCCAAGGGAAAGCCCATCTCGATTTTGTGGCCGGTGTATCCGCATGCAGCTTGGGGCATTGCCACCCAAGAGTGGTCACCGCCGTTCGGGAACAGGTACAAAAATATATGCATGTTATGGTCTACGGGGAGTACATCCAGGAGCCGGCCGTTGCCTATGCCAAGCTGCTGGCAAGCCTTCTCCCAAAACCATTGGAAACCACTTACCTCGTAAATTCCGGGACAGAGGCCATGGAAGGTGCCCTGAAATTGGCCAGAAGGTTTACGGGAAGAAGCCAGATTTTATCCGCCAAGAATGCATACCACGGAAATACCATGGGAAGTTTGAGCATAATGGGCTATGAAGAGCGTAAAAGTGCCTTTAGGCCACTTATTCCGGATGTTGGCTTTATTCAATTTAATTCGGAAGGGGATATAATGTCCATAACCGAAAAAACGGCCGCTGTTGTTTTGGAGACCATCCAAGGGGGCGCAGGTTTTATTTTACCGGAGAACGGGTATTTAAAAAAGGTAAGGGAAAGATGCACGGCCGTTGGCGCTACGCTTATATTGGATGAGGTCCAGCCGGGATTTGGACGAACGGGAAAGTTGTTTGCTTTTGAACATTTCGATTGCATTCCGGATATTCTGGTCATAGGAAAAGGCATGGCCGGTGGCATGCCGGTAGGCGCATTTGTAGCTTCCCACCGGATGATGCAATCATTGATGGAAAAACCCAAACTTGGCCATATTACTACCTTTGGAGGCAATCCCGTAATTGCCGCCGCCTGTCTGGCCACCCTACAGGAAATAACCGAGAACAAGCTTATTCAGCAATCCTTGGAAAAGGAGGCCCTTTTTAGGAAACTATTACAACACCCGTTGATCAAGGAAGTTCGGGGCAAAGGATTGATGCTGGCCTTGATCATGGAAAAACCGGAAACGGCCAATGAGGTCATCCTTAAATGTGCCGAAAAAGGCCTAATATTATTTTGGCTCCTTTTTGAACCAAGGGCGATTCGTATATCACCGCCAATGACCATCAACAATCAGGAAATTAGCATTGGATGTACGCTGATCCTGGAGGTGTTGGACGAACTTAAGCAATAAATTGTTAACTAATTTGTTAATATAATAGACCAAATCTGTCGGAATTAAGGATTTCAAAAGATTACTTTAGTTCCAATGAATAACTAGAAGTTCCTATGGCGTTAGAACCAAACGAGAGACCAGGGCAACCAATTGCAAAGTTTGAATCCATGCTAAAGACGGATGACGTCTATTTCTTTGACGCAGAAGATTTCCAGGATATTATTCACCACTACCTCAATAACGGTAAAATTGCATTGGCAAAAAAAGCCATTAAAATAGGACTACAGCAGCATCCGGACAGTATAGAACTTAAGTTATTGTCCATCGAGGTCCTAGTTTTTGAAAATAAGCTGGAGCTGGCCGAGAAAATGTTGGATGAGCTACAGCAAATAGACGGCAACAATGAGGAAATATACATACAAAGGGCCAATATCTATTCCAAAAAAGACAACCATGAAGCTGCGGTCTCCCTTTTGACCCATGCATTAAATTTAACGGACGACAGTTTTGATATCCATTCCTTACTAGGAATGGAATATTTGTTCATGGACAATTTTGAGGACGCCAAACAAAATTTTATGATGTGCGTGTCCTATGACGAGGAGGATTACCCATCGCTTTACAATGTTATCTATTGTTTTGAATATCTTGAGGATTACGATGGGGCCATCGTGTACCTAAATGATTATCTGGAACGAAACCCTTATAGCGAGGTAGCCTGGCACCAATTGGGAAAAATGTATTTTTCTAAAAAGATGCTCCAAGAAGCCCTGACCGCCTTTGACTTTGCCATCATATCCGACGACACTTTTATCGGTGCCTATTTTGAAAAAGGAAAGGTATTGGAAAAAATGGGCAGATACAATGAGGCCATAGAGAGTTATGAGACCACCATTGCCATTGAAGATCCTACCTCCCACGCCTATTTAAGGATTGGGAGATGTCACGAAAAATTAAAAAACGATGAATTGGCGAAATCCTATTATTACAGGACAGTTCATGAAGATCCTTTATTGGACAAGGGTTGGTTGGCCATTACGGATTACTATATTGGACAGGAGGATTATAAAAAAGCGCTTTACTACATTAACAAGGCCATAAATATAGATGGTGAAAATTCCAAATACTGGAAAAAATGCGGAAAGATCCATGCCAAATTAAAAAATAATGACGAGGCCTATTACGCGTACCAGCAAGCGGTAGACCTAGGAAATTACGAATTTGACATCTGGTTTCATTGGGCAGATGCAGCAATACAAAACCTGGACGTTCATGCGGCCATAGAAATATTGTTACAAGGCCATGAATTTTATCCGCAGCGATGTGAAATGCAATATAAAATGGCCGGATTCTATCTACTGATAAGCGATTTCCCCAGAGCGCAATACCGATTGATCAACGCCCTTAAGATAGATTTTGACCAACTACATTTATTTGAAGATGAATTTCCCCAATTCTTCCATACGGATTGGACCCAAAACTTAATCGAGGATGTGAAAAAGGCTTCCAGATAAATAAACTATTTTTGTTTTTTTTATCATTTATGGAAAAGCGTAATCTATTATCTTACATCATTATTTTATTAAAAGGAATGGCCATGGGCGCTGCCGATGTTGTACCCGGTGTTTCGGGTGGCACCATAGCCTTCATCTCCGGAATTTACGAAGAACTGATTAGCAGTATCAACAACGTAAACCTATCCCTCTTAAACACATTGAAAAAGCAAGGCATTAAGGCCTTTTGGACCAAACTAAACGGCAACTTTCTGCTTGCCCTGCTTCTTGGCATCGGCATCAGTGTCCTGTCCTTGGCGAAACTCATTAGTTGGCTAATGGAGAACGAGCCCATACCCTTATGGTCCTTCTTCTTTGGCCTGGTCGTGGCCAGTATTATTTTGGTAGGCAAGGAAATAAAAAAATGGAACTTGGGAGTAATTCTCATATTGATCCTGGGGGCTGCCATCGCTTTTTACATTACCATACTGCCCCCTTCGGAAAATTCCGGTTCCCTCCCCTATTTGTTCCTGTCCGGAGCATTGGCCATATGTGCAATGATTCTACCCGGAATATCCGGTGCTTTTATCCTTGTACTCTTAGGTTCTTATAAAACCATATTGGACGCAGTCCATGAACGTGATCTTAAAATTGTAATTACCGTTGGCCTAGGAGCCATTTTTGGACTTCTTAGTTTTGCAAAACTCCTAAAATGGATGTTCACACATTATAAAAACATAACTTTGGCGTTACTTACCGGGTTTATATTGGGTTCCCTGAATAAAATTTGGCCGTGGAAAGAAATCCTGGAAACCAAAATATTCGGAGAGAAAATAATTACCATAAAAGATAGGAACATCTCCCCATTTTCTTTTGACGGAGACCCCCAATTAATAAGTGCGATTATTCTAGCTTTGCTTGGTTTTTCCCTTATTTTTATACTGGAAAAATTGGCCGCTAAAAAATAAACGCCCCATCACAAATGAAAGACCCCAGAACATTTACAGACAAATTTTTCCTCGTTGTAAAGGGGCTATTTATGGGTGCGGCCAACAAAGTTCCTGGGGTATCCGGGGGCATAGTGGCCTTTGTAGGAGGGTTTTATGAAGAGTTTATCTATTCCCTTCAAAAGGTAAACGGAAAAGCATTTAAACTCCTGATCAGCGGAAGGCTGAAAAGTTTCTACCGATATACCAACGGCCAGTTTTTAACCCTCCTGATTTTTGGTATGCTGGTGAGTTATTTCAGTGTCTCCAAAATTTTGGATTATTTTTTGGAAAGAAATGAACTTTATGTGTGGTCTTCCTTTTTTGGGATGATATTGGGCTCTATATACTACATAGGAAAGGACTTTGGACACTGGAAAAAAAAAACCGTCGCAGCAGGTATAATCGGATTGATCATAGGCATATCGATCAGCTTCCTTAATCCCGCTACACAAAACGACAATTTAATATTTATATTTTTTTGTGGCATGATCAGTGTATCGGGCATGACCTTACCAGGTCTATCGGGCTCTTTTATACTCATCCTTTTGGGGAATTATGTATTACTTTTGGTAGATTCCGTAAACGCACTTTATGATACCTTTTCGGAAATTTTAATGGGCGACTTCAGTTTTGTCAATAATCCTACACGGCTCAACACTTTAAAAATACTGGCGGTATTTACCGCGGGATCGGCCGCAGGATTGATAACCCTCTCCCATCTATTGACCTACGTACTAAAACATTTTAGGCATATAACAACAGCCGTGATCATAGGCTTCATTACAGGTTCATTGGGAGTGGTATGGCCCTGGAAACGCACTTTGTTCAAAACGGATTTAAGTGGCAATCTACTCTTGGACACGAACCATAACCCTATTATAAAGAATTATGAGAGGTTCCTGCCAAATTTGGAGTCTTCCGAGACTTGGTGGGCCATTTTTTTTATATTTATCGGGGTATTAATTTTATTGGGATTGGACTGGTATGGAAAAAACAGAAAGGAATAAAATTAGATTTGGATTAATTGGAAAAAACATTTCCTATTCATTTTCCAGGGGCTATTTTACCAAAAAATTCTCCGAACTGGGGCTGGAAAGGCACTCTTACGAGAATTTTGACCTAGAGCATATTGACCAGTTCATGGGATTATTGGAAGAAAACAGCAATGTCAAAGGCTTTAATGTAACCATTCCCTACAAGGAACAGATTATCCCCTTTTTATCAAAAATAGATCCCGAGGCCCAAGCTATTGGAGCTGTGAATACCATTAAGGTTGATGGACAACAAACAATAGGCTTCAATACCGACACCTATGGCTTTCAAAAATCCATAGAGCCCTACCTTAAGGAACATCACAAAAAGGCACTTATCCTAGGTACCGGAGGTGCTTCCAAGGCAGTGGCATACGTACTTCACTTATTGGGGATATCCTATAATTTTGTCTCCAGGAATCCAAAGGACGGGCAGCTCAATTACCCAGACCTTAATAAGGAAGTGTTAACAGACCATACCGTCATAGTAAATTGTACTCCCTTGGGCACTTACCCCAATATAAATGATAAACCGGACCTGCCATATCACTTCATCACCGATCAACATTTGCTTTTCGACCTTATCTACAATCCGGAAAAAACAGCATTTTTATTGGCGGGCGAACAGCAGGGAAGTATAATAATCAACGGCTATAATATGCTTCAATTTCAGGCAGAAAAATCCTGGCAGATTTGGAATTCCTAGTATAAGAGGCAATTAAGCCCAAAAAACCATAAAAATAGAAATCCTCTCTTTAAAAAACCTTAAAAAGAAGTTTCATTACCTTTGATATATAGACGGATGTAATTATATTTCCGTACATTACATTTAGAAAGCTATAAACATTCATAAAATGTTAGAAGACAAAGACGACAAACTACAGAATAATGTAGGGAAAGAGGAGACCTTGGAAAATACCGAAGCTATAAATAATTCGGATGCCGAGACCGTTGAAACAGATTCCGGAAATGGAAGCAAAGAATTGGTGGAGGACAAAAGCGCATCTATAGATTCGGAAGCCAAGGGCGAAGAAAAACCGAAAGAAAACGCAATCCCAAAAACTCCGGAGATAATACCGTCCAAGGAAAAAAAAGCGACTTCAGAAGAATTAATTGATAATTCTGCCAACAATGGGGAGTCGGCCGATCCAACCGAGGAGAAGGAAGAAGATGTTCTGGAGGAAATAGATGAATCCAATGCTGAAGACGCCGAAGATTCGGATAACCATCAGCGACACCATATTCCCATGCCGGATTACCACGCCATGTCCATGGAAAATTTGGTAGGGGAACTTCAGCGATTGGTAAGGAACGAAAAGGTACAGGCCATTAAAAAGCATGTTGATGGCATTAAATATGAGTTCGATCAAAAGTTTCAGGAATTTCTCGATGAAAAAAAGGAGGACTTTATCAATAGTGGTGGAAATGAAATAGATTTCCGGTACAATTCCGTAGCCAAAAGGCAGTTTAACGAGGTCTATTCGGATTATCGGGAAAAAAGAAATAGCTATTACAAAAACCTGGAACAGGGGCTTAAATCCAATCTTGCGCAAAGATTGGAAATCATCAACGAGCTTAAGGCATTGGTAAATATTGAAGAAGACATCAACACAACCTATAAGAACTTTAAGGATCTTCAGGAGCGATGGAAAAATGCCGGACCAATTCCACGCGCCAATTACAATGATGTTTGGCGTACGTACCACCATCACATAGAAATATTTTACGATTTCCTACATCTGAATAGAGAGCTAAGGGACCTGGATTTTAAGCACAACTATGAGGAAAAACTAAAGATTGTAGTTCGGGCGGAAGAGCTGGTCCAAACGGAGGATTTGACCAAGGCATTTCAAGAACTCCAGACCCTGCATAAAATCTGGAAGGAAGATATTGGCCCCGTTGGCAAAGAGCACAGGGAAGAGATTTGGGACCGTTTTAGCAATGCCACCAAATTACTGCACCAAAGACGACAGGATTACTATAAAGACCTGGAAAAGATCTACGAACAGAATCTGGAAAAGAAAAACGAAATCATCGGTTCCATAAGCGCCATTGCCACCCATATTGCCTCAAGCCACAAAGAGCTGCAACAACAAATAAGGGAAATTGAAAAATTACGAGATGCGTTCTTCAAAGCCGGGAAAGTACCCCAAAAAGTGAACGAGAAGACCTGGTCCAGTTTTAAGGGCGCGGTACGCGAGTTTAACAGAAACAAAAACAACTACTATAAAAATTTAAAGAAGGACCAACAGCTTAATCTGGATAAAAAAAGGGCATTGTTAACGCTCGCGGTTTCCCTAAAGGATAGTGAGGAATGGGATACTACCACCGAGGAAATGAAAAGAATCCAGAACGAGTGGAAAAAAATTGGACATGTCCCCAGAAAATACTCGGACAAAATATGGAAGGAGTTCAAGACTGCCTGCAACCATTATTTTGACCGATTACATGCCTTAAAAAATGAGGCCCATAAAGAAGAGATCGAGAATTTTGATAGGAAAAATGCCTGTCTGGAAAATTTAAAAAATTTCCAATTAAGTGGGGAGAAAGGCAAAGATTTGGCAGCTATCAAAGCGTTTATTTCCGAATGGAAAGAAGCTGGCCGGGTACCCTTCAACAAAAAGAGCATCAACACCAAGTTCAATAAAATTCTAGATGCACTTTTCAAAAAAATGGATATAGACAGACAGGAAGCCGAGCTTTTGAAATACGGTAATAAGATTCAGCAGTTGGCCAATAATGACAATGATTACGCCATCTCCAACGAACGTACCTTTATCAGAAGAAAAATAGACGAAAGCAAGAATGAAATTAGACAATTGGAAAACAATCTTCAATTCTTTTCCAATGCTTCCGAAGACAATCCTTTGGTAAAAGAAGTCATTAAAAACATTGACAACCACAAGGAATCGTTGGCCACATGGAAAGCCAAACTAAAAAAATTGAACATTCTGGAAAATAATTTGATCAAAGAAGCCGAAGAAACGGAAAACGAAGAAGGTTCCCCTGAAGAAGGAGAATAAAACTCTAGGTACAAGCGAGACGCTTGTCGCCAGCAATAAAAAATTTCTTGAAACCGACTATCCTCGAGGCAGAGCCATAGAGGTATTTC
>CBFGWQ010000016.1:0-36347 GCA_965652575.1 uncultured Arenibacter sp.
TTGCTTGTTCCCGCCTACTTCTGAAATTCTTTCTGAATTTCCAATTTCATGTGTACTTGCAAAGTAAACTGCTAAATCACGTAACTATTCACCGCAGAGCAGGTAGACCCAATAAATAACAGTGTTAAGATTGAATTACAAACAATTGTAAATGAAAAACATAGCAGTCATAGGGGCAGGAACGATGGGCAATGGCATTGCCCATGTAATGGCCCAAAACGGATACAAAACCCATCTTATCGATATATCGCAGGAAGCCTTGGGCAAGGGCCTTACCACCATTGGCAAAAACTTGGACAGAATGGTGGCGAAACAGCTTATTACCGAAAATGACAAAAAAGCTACTTTAGGAAACATAACCCCCTACACCATTCTGGAAGAAGGGATAAAGAAGGTAGACCTTGTCATAGAGGCGGCAACCGAAAACACGGAACTTAAATTAAAAATCTTTAAGGAATTGGATGCCATTTGCGAACCCACTACCATTTTGGCTACCAATACCTCTTCCATTTCCATTACCCAGATAGCAGCTGCCACCAAAAGAGCGGACAAGGTAATTGGTATGCACTTTATGAATCCCGTGCCCATTATGCAATTGGTTGAGGTAATAAGAGGGTATAATACCTCCAATGAAGTAACAAAAACCATTATGGATCTTTCGGTAAAGCTCGGAAAAACACCAACAGAGGTCAATGACTATCCCGGATTTGTTGCCAACCGAATATTAATGCCCATGATCAACGAGGCCATAGAAACCCTGTACCATAAAGTTGCGGGAGTCAACGAGATAGACACGGTCATGAAATTGGGCATGGCCCACCCAATGGGCCCTTTACAGCTTGCCGATTTTATTGGGCTGGATGTTTGTCTGTCCATTTTAAATGTAATGTACAACGGCTTCAAAAACCCAAAATATGCTCCCTGCCCCCTATTGGTGAACATGGTAACCGCTGGAAAATTAGGTGTTAAATCCGGGGAAGGTTTTTACGATTATTCCGAAACCCGAAAGGCCGATCAGGTTTCCCGACAATTTGATCAATAATCCGTTCTACCTGTTTCATCAGCTCTAAAAAATGCAAAAGTGTATAAGGGCCAAGTGAAATCTATAGCAAAAAAAATAATTGAATGTCCATTAAAGATAATTTAAATACCATCAAGAAATCGCTTCCTTCCCATGTACAGCTCGTTGCGGTTTCCAAAACCAAACCGATAGCCGATATCGAAGAAGCCTACGCTGCCGGACAAAGGATTTTTGGTGAAAATAAAATTCAGGAAATGACGGAGAAGCAAGAAGTGCTTCCCAAGGATATTGAGTGGCATATGATTGGCCATATACAGCGCAACAAGGTGAAGTATATGGCAGCATATGTAGCACTGATCCATGGAGTGGACAGCCTGAAACTTTTAAAGGAAATAAACAAACAGGCCAAAAAGCACAACAGGGTCATCCCCTGCCTACTACAGATCCACATTGCCGAGGAGGACACCAAGTTTGGTTTTGACGAGACCGACCTAAACGAATTGATCTCCTCAAATGACATTGGGGAACTAAACAACATAAAGATAGTTGGTCTTATGGGAATGGCGACATTTACGGACAATGGCCGGCAAATCAGGAAAGAATTTAAACAGCTTAAAAACCTGTATGAAAAAACCAAGTCGGTATTCCCCGATCTTTCCCAATTATCCATGGGAATGAGTGGGGATTATAAGATTGCCATAGAAGAAGGAAGCACTATGATACGAGTGGGAAGCAGCATTTTTGGATCTAGAAATTAACGGGCAGGCTTGCTGTTTCCTTGACACGGGATTATGTATCTTTGTCCTGTAATCCGAATTAGAAATTTTACATGTACGTCATATTAGATATTGAAACCACGGGAGGAAAATACAATGAAGAAGGGATTACGGAAATTGCTATCCACAAATTTGACGGGCATAAGGTAATGGACCGGTTCATTAGCCTGATAAACCCTGAAAAAGAAATCCAACCCTTTGTGGTCAATCTTACCGGTATCAACAACAATATGTTGCGCACTGCCCCAAAATTCCATGAAGTGGCCAAGCGTATTGTGGAAATCACGGAAGATGCGGTTATTGTGGCCCATAATGCACAGTTCGACTATAGGATTTTAAGAACCGAATTTAGGAGATTGGGCTTTAATTTTGAACGCAAGACCCTCTGTACCGTAGAACTGGCCAAGCAATTATTACCGGAGGCGGAATCGTACAGTCTGGGCAAATTGGTGCGGTCCCTGGGGATTCCTGTAAGCGACCGTCATAGGGCCAATGGGGACGCCCTAGCCACCTTGCAGCTATTTAAACTATTGCTTTCAAAAGATCTGGACAAAACTATTTACAAGAGTGTTTTAAGAACGGAAAGCCAAGGGGAACTATCGCCCAGACAGTTGGATATGGTGGACGAATTACCTTCGGAAACAGGGGTCTACTATATGCACAATAAGGATGGGGATATTATTTTGTTGGGGAAAAGCAACAATATTAAAAAAAGGGTCAACCAGCACTTCACCAATAACAGTCCAAAGGCCAGACGGATTCAGAAAGAAACCAAAAGGGTTTCTTATGAAAAAACGGGCAATGGACTGGCGGCCTTGTTAAAGGAGAATGCGGAATTATTGAGGAACAGGCCCAAGTACAATACCGGCTATAAAAAAAGATTGTTTTCCCATGGAATCTATCAATCCATTGACCAGCATGGATATATTGCCTTGTCGGCAGAGGTCATAAATCCAAAAAAAAAGGCAGTAGCTACCTTTAATAGCCTTCAGGGAGCAGAGATTTTTCTGCAGGGCATCAGGGAGGAATTTCAACTGTGCAATAAAATAAATGGCCTATCCAAGGCAAAGACACATTGCTCCCATTATGAGGACAATAACTGTCTTGGGGGATGCATAAACGAGGAGCCCGTAGAGGCATATAACTTAAGGGTATCACAAGTTCTGGAAAAGTACAGTCTTTCCAACAAGAGCATCTTGATCATGGACAAGGGGAGGGAAATTGGGGAGCGCTGTGGAATTGAGATCAAAGATGGTGTTTTTAAAGGCCTTGGCTATTTTAACTTAAACCATCAAATCAATAATCTTCATATCCTGGAATCCATAATAACGCCTATGGAAGGAAATGAAAACACGGACCATATTATTTCCTCCTATCTCAGAAAAAAAAAGATCCTGAAAATTATAGATCTAAATCGGTAAATTGTGAAAATCAAAAAGAGTTGGAAACACAAAATTCATGAAGTAATCTACGGGACCCACACTCCCGCTGGTAGATTTTTCGATATCTTTTTGCTTATTGTGATAGTGTACAGCGTTATTATTGTAATGCTGGAGAGCGTTCCTACCTTCGATGAAAAACACCATAAATTCTTAAACTATTCGGAATGGGTAGTGACCATACTTTTCTCCATAGAGTACATTTTGCGGATTATTTCCATAAATAGGCCAAAAAAATATATTTTAAGCTTTTTTGGGGCGGTAGACCTACTTTCCACGATTCCAAAATATCTTTCACTTTTTCTGGTCGGTTCCCAATACATAACGGCCTTCCGTATTCTGAGATTGTTAAGGGTTTTTAGAATTTTAAAGCTGGTCCGCTTTGTTGGGGAATCCAATAAACTTGTAAGGGCCCTGAACGCCAGTAGGACAAAAATTTTTGTTTTTGTTTTCTTCGTTATCGTCATATCCGTTATATTGGGTACCGTAATGTACATCGTTGAAGGTCCCACCCACGGTTTCACAAGTATTCCCCATAGTGTTTATTGGACCATAGTTACCCTAACCACAGTAGGCTATGGGGACATTTCCCCTCAAACGCCCTTGGGGCAATTTATTGCTACCTTGATCATGATCATCGGCTATGGGGTAATCGCAGTACCTACCGGAATTGTTTCGGCCGAATATGCCGCAGGGGTTACCAACAAAAAAAATATAGACACGGACAGGTCCTGTCCGGAATGTGGCACGGAAATCATGCGTATTGACGCCCATTACTGTAGGGAATGCGGACACAGACTAAGTGATGATTAATGAATAAAAAAAATCTTATTTCCATTGTTGGGCCGACCGCTATAGGAAAGACGACCTTGGCCATAGCCATCGCCAAACACTACAAAACCGAGATCATTTCTGCCGATTCCCGTCAGTTTTACAAAGAAATGTCCATTGGGACCGCAGTACCGGCCCCGGAAGAATTGGCCATTGTTCCACATCATTTTATTCAGCATAAAAGCATTTTTGAAAAATATACGGTAGGGGATTTTGAAAGGGAAGCCATAGAAAAACTGGAATTACTTTTTAAGGACAACGACATTGTTGTTATGGTTGGTGGAAGTGGCCTGTACATAGACGCCATTAAGGACGGACTGGATAATTTCCCCACCATTGATCCTAATATTCGACAAACACTTAACGCAACTTATAAGACCGAAGGCATTTTAAGCCTTCAGGAAAGACTTAAAATCCTGGACAGGGATTATTACGGCCAGGTTGACCTGAACAACCCACAAAGACTTATAAGGGCCTTGGAGGTGTGCATTGTTTCTGGTCTCCCCTACACCTCTTTCCTTGATCAAACAAAACCCAAAAGGAATTTTAATACCACTACCATAGCCATAAATGCAGAAAGGGAGATCATATACGACCGTATAAACAAAAGAGTGGACATCATGATGGAACAGGGACTAATGGAAGAGGTGGCATCCTTAAAGGAACAGCAGACCCTGAACGCTTTGCAAACCGTAGGCTACAAGGAATTATTTAAATATTTTAAAGGCGATTTTGATCTGGAAACCGCTGTTGACGAAATAAAGAAAAATACAAGAAGGTTTGCAAAAAGGCAATTGACATGGTTACGAAAAAAAGAGGATATTTTTTGGATAGATTATAAATACGATTTGAAGGCAATTTTTATGAAGATAGAACAAGAACTCAATAGAAAATGATTTTGGGCAAAAGAAACATTCTATTTGTAATCGGAGTTTCCGGAACAGGAAAATCTACCATAGGACAATTATTGGCGAAGGAACTGAACCTACCATTTTTTGACGGTGACGATTTTCACACCGAAGCCAATATAAAAAAAATGTCCAATAAAATCCCCCTGACCGATGAAGACCGTTATGAGTGGCTGATAACACTAAACAAATTGGCCATTTCCAACCAAGAAACCGGATCTGTCATTGTCTGCTCCGCCTTGAAGGGATCCTACAGAAAATTACTTGCAAATAAAATTAAGGAAAAAGTGGTATGGATTTCTTTGGAAAGTTCTTTTGAACTGTTATTGGAGCGTCTACAAAAACGAAAGGGCCATTTTATGCCTGCCGAATTGTTACGGTCCCAACTGGACACTTTTGAACCTCCGACCAGGGCTATAAAAATCCCAATAGAACCCAGTCCCCAAGATATTGTAGATCATATAATAAAAGAGTACCGGCAACTGGAAGATGAGTAGGCGATGGAATTGACCGGGCACCGGATAATAAAAAAGCACCAAGATACCCTTGGTGCTCCCAAAAATTTTCGATATATGGAGGTTACTCAGTTTTGACCACCAATCTAAATCCTTCCCCGTGGATATTCAATATCTCCACGTTTTCATCTTTTTTGAGATATTTTCTCAATTTGGCAATATACACGTCCATACTTCGGGATGTGAAATAATTGTCATCCCTCCAAATTTTGGTCAAGGCCAATTCCCTGGGCATTAGATCGTTCTCGTGCAGGGCCAACAGTCTAAGCAATTCATTTTCCTTAGGTGAGAGTTTAATGGCATCTTCATCTTTGTATTTCAAGAACCGAAGTTTGGAATTCAATTGAAAACCACCAATAGTAAATTCAAATTGTTTACTGTCCGCTAGGGAGCTGGAAGATTTTCTTTGGATTATGGCCTTAAGCTTCATCAAGAGCACTTCCGAATCAAAAGGCTTGTTCAAATAATCGTCGGCACCGGCTTTATATCCCTTAAGGACATCTTCTTTCATCGTCTTGGCCGTAAGAAAAACAATAGGAACGTTTTCGTTCTTTTCACGGATTTCCTTGGCAAGGGTAAAGCCATCCTTGTAGGGCATCATAACATCCAAAATACAAACATCAAAATTGTCCTTCTTGAACTTCTCAAAACCTTCCATTCCGTTTTTGGCCAATGTAACATCAAAGTCGTTCATTGCCAAGTAATCCTTAAGTACTATCCCAAAATTGGGATCGTCCTCTACGAGTAATACTTTCTTATCTATTGTTTCCATTATTGTTTTAAATTAAAGGCAGTTTAATATAAAAAGTGCTTCCCTTTCCTTTTTCACTTTCTGCATAAACCTCACCTTGATGATCATCGACTATTTTCTTTACGTATGCGAGCCCTAAACCGTGGCCCTTAACATTGTGTATATCTCCTGTGTGTTCCCTATAGAACTTTTCAAAAACCTTTTTTAATACCGCTTTGCTCATTCCGGCACCCTGATCCTGTATCTTTATTATGATGGAATTTCCGACCACTTCGGTAAAGACATCGATCTTGGGCACTTCCGGCGAATATTTCATTGCATTATCCAATATATTTACAATAACATTGGTGAAATGCATCTCATTGGCCAATACCTCGGATCGCTCCGCCTTCAAATGGGGTTTAATATATCCTCCCCTATCCGCCACTATAAGGTCTACATGGGTAATGGCATCCTCTATTATGTCGTGCACATCGGCCCTATCCTTACTTATGTCCAATTGATTTTTTTCCAACTTGGATATCCGTAGTACATTTTCCACCTGTGCGTGCATTCTCTTATTCTCGTCCCTTATCATTTGCAAATAACGTAGTACCTTCTCCTTGTCGTCTATAATTTTGGGATTCTTAATGGCTTCAACTGCCAAGTTTATGGTAGCGATAGGAGTTTTAAACTCATGTGTCATATTGTTGATAAAGTCCGATTTAATCTCTGAAATCTGCTTCTGCTTTATCAATTGGTAGATGGCACTTGAATAGGCCACTACAATAACCAAGGTAAATGTTAGGGACAAAAGTGCCATTCCAAGAATGGACTGTATCAGGAACCTTTTCTTTTTGGGGAAGGTCAACAATAGGGAAAAATTAGTATTCCCTTCACTATCCTTAAATAAGGGTGCCTTATAAAGTGTGGTCTCGGAGAATTTGAATTTCTGGGATCTCACTTTTGTGGGCAGTCCTTTACTATAGATCCCATATTCATAGTCTATATCGATACCCCTATTATTTAACTCCTTACCAAGCATCAGTTCAACCTCCTGTTTGGACACCCGTTTATGGATGGGCCTATTCTTCGCCTGTTCCCTAAAGACATCGTCCAAAGCAAACTTGTCAAGGTCTGTCATAGATCCAATTTTCTCAAGCTTTTGGACAGGCGTCAATGAATATTGCGTCCCATCCAGACCAAAATCCTCTTTGAAGATCTCGGTAGTCCTCGTACTGGTAATATTCCTAAAGGTGGTGGTGTCCAAGCCTATATCAAAGAACGTAGATGCCATATTGTAGTCCTCCTCCAAAATACCATGGGTATAAAAACGTACTTCGTTGGAATTGATATCACGGTCAAAAAAGAAAAAATTCTTAAGATGGGTAGCCTTTGGCTTTCCAATACTATCACTAAGTTTGTAAAACTCGTTTAGATAATCCTGTACCTCCCGTTTTTCAATATTATCTACAACCCTACTCAATATTTGGTTGACCGTATTTGAAAATTGTTCTTCCTTGTCCGATACCGACTTGTTTATCCAATAACTCTGAACAAAGATGATCCCTATTAGGGAAAGGCTCATTAAGACTACCAATAGACCAAATAACCTCTTATTCATTTATCGACAAAATTAGAAATTTAACATTTAGCGAAATGCACGTTTAACCTAACCTTAACAAAAATGTTAAAATTTATCGCTTAAACCTTTATTTTAAGCAATTTATGATGAATTCTAAAAACCTCCCCTTTCGTGGCCGCAAGGTCTATATTTTCAATAATGAAGTCTGAGAGCTTCTCTTTTTCACTATCCGGCCATTGATTGTCCATACGTGCCATTACCTGTTCTGCCGTAATCCTGTCCCTATCAACAACCCTTTGTATCCTGATGTCCCTTGGTGCGGTCACCAGGATTATTTTATCATACCGTTCCTGGGTCCCATTTTCGAATATAACGGCGGCCTCTTGAATTACATAAGTTGCATTCTGGCGTTTGCACCAACTTTTAAAATGGCGTCTCACAGCAGGATGTACTATATTGTTGAGATCCCGTAACAATCTCTTATCCTTGAACACTTTTTGGGCAATATACCCCCTATTGGGTTTCCCATCCAAATAACTTTCCTTGCCCAAAAGCGCTTCAATATCCTTTTTGATCTTTTTGGAACGGCCCATTAAGTTCTTCGCCTCTATATCGGAATTATATATGGGCACCCCTAATTTTTGGAACATGGATCCCACAGTAGATTTTCCACTACCGATACCACCTGTCAGGCCCACGATCATCATTGCCTCTTCAGTATAAATTCAACCTTATTTTCCCTTAACTGCACTACGTTCACACTATCTGGCTTTTTGGTCAGTTTCAGGTCCAAAACATTTTCATTTTTGTTCCTGAGACCGGAATAATCGGCCGTAACCACAAAATCTGTAACCGACAATTCCTTAATGGCCCCCAAACGCCCCCTGCACAAAACCGATACCAATTCCGGAAACGTTCTTATCCCGACACCTTCCGGCACATTGACAACCTCTACCGGAACCTTAAAAACCCTTTCCGAAAATTTAAATACTTTGGCGGACAAGATTACACTATGATCGGAGTATTTGGTGTTTTTTAGATCTGATGGAAGATTCAATTTTAATTTCTTCGAAATATCACTGGTCGTATGTGGCAGTACCAAAGTCTGGGTAGTAAGGCCCGTCAAAGTATCTATTTCCTTTTTGGGGCCCATTACGGTAATGGAATCGGGCAACAGGGTATAAGTGTTGTCCATTAGATAGTTTTGCTCCAAATCTATAGTTACTTTAGGAAGTACAGGAACCTTTTTTTTAAAGAGCCTTTGGAAATTAAAGAACAAGGTATCCCTATCCATATCCTCGACCCCTATATATTTTGAAAGTTGATTTTCTATTTGACTTCTGTATACCGAAGGGGAAACAAAATACTTGGAACCCTTTTTTTCCAATTCGAAAAGATCTACCTCCACCGTTTTATTTTTAAACCCTAACATCAAGAATTGAAATCCACTGGCCCTTAACCGAACCTTAATGTTACTTTTGGAAACGCCATTCAACAATAAGCTGTCCGGAATACTGCCATAATCAATATCAAAGGTGGCGTTACTGGAATATTGTTCTGCCAAATTACTAACAAACCAAGCCAAACCGGAACATAATAGAAAGATCAGAAACAGTTTAACCTTTCTTTTATTTAGTCCGTTTTTAATTTTATCTATCAACTTATCACAACGTTTTAAAGAAAAGCTTAGGAAATAACTCCTCCGGTTTTTTATTGCTTATTGCTATTAGCACCGAATTTTTAAAAAATCCATATCCATATCCTACAAATTGGATGACCACTGCTATCAATGAAAGTACGGCCACCTTAAAATTTTTGTTGACTACCATGGAATGTACAAAAAGTAAACCAAAATATAGGGCATATAATACAATTGGCCATAAAATCCCTAAAGCCGATAAGGTAATGGCCCCTACAAACCCTAAACAGAACAGGGCAGGGAACCAATAGGTAATTTTGGCACTATTGGGATGCCAATGGTTCAATACAGGCCTTACCATTCCAAATTTCTTGACCTGGGTATAAAATTTGCTCCAATCTATCCGTCTTTTGTGGTACACAAAGGCATCTTGGATCAATTTGGTCTCATAGCCCGCTTCCCATATTCTAAAGGTAAGGTCGGGATCTTCCCCAGGGTGTATATTGCCATATCCAAGGGTTTTTACAAAGGCCGCCCTGGATATCCCCATATTAAAGCTCCTGGGTTGAAATTTACCTACGGCCCTCTCATTTCCCCTTATTCCCCCTGTGGTAAGGATAGAGGTCATAGCATAGTTAATAGCCTTTTGTACAGGGGTAAAAGTAGGGTGTGCCGCATCCGGGCCCCCAAAACAATCCACATAATTGTCTTTCAGGGATTTCTCCACCACGGATAAATATTGGCTTGGAATAATACAATCGGAATCCAGCACTATAAAATAATTGCCACGGGCGCGATTCATTCCATAATTACGGGAATCACCGGGACCCGAGTTCTTCTTCTTCAAATACGTTATGGACAGTTCATCCTTATACTTTTCCACTATATCCTCGGAACTTTCCAACGAACCGTCCTCTATCACCACCACCTCAAAAGATTTATCATAATCCTGCAATGAAAGGCTTTCCAGCAATTCATCGATCTCATTGGGTCTATTGTAGACCGGTACTATAAAAGAAAAGAATAGGTCCATTGCGTTTTTTTACTATTTAAAATTGCGGAACAATAGTGTAGGCCCGGCTTCACCCTTACGGTAACTGCATATGCCCCTTTTACAATATGCAACCATTTTATTAAACCAATAATAACCTGGTCATTGGATAAGCTATTCGGAAAACTTATCGATTATTTCCTGACTAACACCTGTATTGGAAAAACCGCCATCGTGGAACAAATTCTGCATGGTGACCTTTCTGGTGAAATCCGAAAAAAGTGTAACGGTATAATCCGCACAATCCTGGGCTGTTGCATTTCCCAAAGGAGACATCTTTTCTGCATAGGAAATAAAGCTGTTAAACCCTTTAACCCCCTGCCCTGCAGTGGTTGCTGTGGGAGATTGGGATATGGTATTCACCCTTACCTTCTTCTCCTTGCCAAAAAAGTAGCCAAAACTACGGGCAACCGATTCCAGATACGCCTTATTGTCCGCCATATCATTATAATCCGGAAAGGTTCGCTGGGCGGCAATATAGGTCAAGGCTACGATACTTCCCCATTCGTTCATGGCATCCGCCTTGTACAGGCTCTGCATTACTTTGTGGAAAGAGAGGGCGGATACATCCCAACCTTTGGTGGTAAAATCATATTTCCCATCTGTATAGGCCCTACCTTTACGTACATTGACGGACATCCCTATGGAGTGCAGTACAAAATCTATTTTACCTCCCAGAATCTCCATGGATTGCCTTACCAAATTATCCAAATCCCCTTCGCTGGTGGCATCGGCAGGAATAATCTTGGAACCCGTATTTTTTGCAAGTTCATCTATCTGCCCCATACGCATGGCTATGGGCGCGTTGGTCAGGATAAAAGTACCTCCTTCGGCATGTACGGTTTCTGCAGTTTTCCAAGCGATGGAATTAGCGTCCAATGCCCCAAAAATAATTCCCTTTTTTCCTTTTAATAAATTAAACGACATAGTTTATTATTTGTGCTTTTTAGATCGTCAAAGATATTAAAAATTAACGGGCGCACCCTAGAAAGAAGAAGGTATAAAAACCATTTCCACTTATGGAACACCCTTTTACAATGTCCCCTAAGTGCGTTGTTATAACCCTTATTACAATAGATATAGATGTAAAGAGAATAAGCTTGTTTTACACAAATAGGCTTATACAGTATCCTTGATCGGAACTCGAAATTCCCCTGTCGCCTTATAAGAAAATTAATCCAGTAACTGCCTTGCATGTGCCAAAGCCGATTCGGACAAGTTTTTTCCTCCCAACATTTCTGCCAGCTCCACAATCCTTTCTTCCGAAGAAAGCCTTTTCATTTTGGTATTGGTTCCCATCAGTTCTTCCGTCTTGTACACTTTAAAATGATGCACCCCTTTGGCGGCCACCTGCGGTAAGTGGGTAATGGAAAATATCTGCATCGAATTGCTCATATCCTTCATAATATCCCCCATTTTATTGGAAATTTCCCCGGATACCCCCGTATCTATCTCATCGAACATCATGGTAGGTAGTTGTTCGTATCGGGCCAAAATAGCCTTAATGGTCAACATAATCCTGGAAAGTTCCCCACCAGAGGCCACCTTCTTAAGATCTCCGTAAGCGGACCCCTTGTTCGCCGAAAACAAAAAGCTAAGCTCGTCCCTGCCTGTGGGCTTAAACTCTTTGGCTTCCGAAATTTCAATTTTAAAGGTAGCACTTGCCATTCCCAAGTCGATCAAAGTTTCCTCCAATTGGCTTTTTAGCTTTGGAACAACCATCTTCCTTTTCTTGCTTATGTTGGAAGCCTCGGTGCCCAAAGCCTTTTCCAATTGCTGCAGCTGTTTCTTTTTACGCTCTATATCCGCAGCAACATTCTCCGTGGCACTTACGTTTTCATCAAGCTTATCCCTAATTTCCAATAATTCAGGAATAGTCTGGACCTTGTGTTTCTTTAAAAGATCATAAAGCAATTGAAGCTTGGCATTTACCTGTTCCAATAACTGAGGATCCGCCTCTACCTTATCATTTAGAATAGTGAGTTCGTTGGAGATATCATCCAGTTCAATGAACACCGATTTTACACGTTCATTTATATCCGAATATTGATGGCCAAAGCCGGCCAACCTATTGGATACCTGTTTAAGCTCTGTAAGTAGGTTTATTAGCCCAATCTGCTCATCATTCAATAGCTGTTGCCCATGGGACAATTGCTCCAGGATAATCTCCACATTGTTCAGCTGTTCGTACTGTTCCTCCAATTCCTCCAATATCCCCTCTTTTAAAGGCGCAGCATTTAATTCCTGTAATAAAAAACTATTATATTCATGCTCTTTGGTGGCACTATTCTGAAAATCCAGCAGTTTTTGTAACTCCTTTTGTGTCGATTGATATAAGAGCAACTTTGAGGAGTACTCCCCGAGCAACTGTCCATTATCGGCCAGGGCATCAATTACTTTTAGTTGAAAATCGTTATCGGCAAGTCGCAAGGTTTGGTGCTGTGAGTGCACATCTATCAATTGATCTCCCAACTGGGATAAAATATCCAAGGTTACCGGGGAGTCATTGATAAAGGCCCTGGATTTACCACTGGGCAAAATCTCCCTTCTAATGATGGTCTTGGCCTCATAATCCAGGTCATTTTCAGTAAAAAAAGCCTCCAGCCCGTATTTGGAAATTTCAAATTCCGCCTCTACAATGCATTTATCCTCCTTTTCCCTTAAGGAGGAAAGGTCCGCTCTTTTGCCCAATACCAAGGACAGCCCACCCAGTAAAATGGATTTTCCAGCACCGGTTTCACCTGTTATTACCGTAAAACCATTGGTAAACTTAACATTTAAATGGTCTATTAATGCGTAATTCTTTATGGAAAGATTTGTCAGCAAGGTTTATTATCTAAGATTGCCGTAAAGATAATTTATATTGCCTTGGAAAAAAATGTGCGGTAAAAATTTTCTGTATTCCCCATTACTATAGGAGACCGAATATTATCCCAATCGTGGTACCGGTCAAAATTTTATTTCGTTCCAGGTTGACGAATATATGGGGGCAATTTTATTCAAGGTTTGTTTAAGCTGTACAATATCCACTTTAGGTCCGTCGGAAAATACGTTTTTTATTTCTTCCGACTTCGCATCAAAAAAAGTTTGGATCAAAAAGGCATTGGGATATCTGCCCGCCATGGTCTCCAGCAAACGCATACTACCGGCAACTACCTGCTTCCCCGTACTGTTATTATCCGCCAGCACATCCAATCCCTTTCTGTGATAATTGTACATTGCTATTCTATATTCCCTGTAAGAATTGGACAACAGGTTGTCCACCAACTCGAACCTGCTTCTTTGTCCCGATGTCTGTGTCCATCCTGAAAAACCGGCACTTTGGGCCAAAGTAACCACTTGTTGCGCCTTTTTATATAAATCGGTTCCGCCCTCCAAGGAAAAAGTATCGGCATCCAGTCCCAAAATAATATAGGAATAGAAGGATACCACCCCTACCAAATTGGAAGTGATATTGTTTTCGTTCAGTACCAAAGGCTGAAACTCTATATAATCGAAACTGAATTGATTGTCCTTATAATTAAAAACAGGACTTTCATAGGAGGTATTAAAAACAGGTCTTGAGGATTGAATCTGAATATTCCCTTTAAACCTACTGGATTCATATTCCGTAATGGTAATGAACATTTGGGCATTGACCCTTTCATTCTCCCTGTAGACGCGATTGGACCATCTGTTCTTATTTACAAAATCGTTCAGGGAACGCTCCAGGGTCCTGAAAATTTGTTGATTGGTCTGGCCAACCTGATCCGAATTTATAGTGACCACACAATTCAACTCCTGGGCTCCCAAGGTAATGGAAGTTATAAAACAAATAATGGCCAAAGATAAATTACGCATGGATCCTGTTCTTGATTTCATTTAAAATATCCAAGGCCACCGCTGCCTTGGTCTTTAACCCAAACGTTTTTATATCCAAATTCTTATCTATGAACGATATTTTATTGGTCAATTTTCCAAAACCTGCACCGCTATCGTTCATGGAGTTTAGGACAATAGCGTCCAAATTTTTCCGTTTCAATTTTCCAATGGCGTTTTCAACCTCATTTTCGGTTTCCAGCGCAAAACCGACCAAGAACTGGTTCTTTTTCATTTCTCCCAAAGAAAATAAGATATCCCTGTTCTTTACCAAGGTAATGGTAAATTCATCCGACGTTTTCTTTATTTTCTGTTCGGCTACCAGTTTTGGTCTGTAATCGGCTACCGCGGCCGCGCATATAACGATATCCATCCCCGGGTAAAGGGCCACGGTTGCGCTGTACATTTCATCTGCCGAAGTTACTTTGACCAGTTCTATATGGGAATGTTGAATACTTAAATGGGACGGCCCGGACACCAAATATACCTTGGCACCGAGTTTGGCGGCATTTTTTGCCAGTTCGTACCCCATTAGGCCCGATGAGTGATTTCCTATAAAGCGGACCGGATCTATAGCTTCATAGGTAGGGCCGGCCGTAATCAATACTTTCTTGCCTTCCAATGGCAGGCCTTTGCCCAGATGATCATTGAGAAAATCCAAAATATCCTCGGGTTCGGCCATACGGCCCTCCCCTATCAACCCACTGGCCAACTCTCCGGATACGGCAGGAATCATTATATTTCCAAAAGATAACAGCTTTTTAAAGGTCGCCGTAGTGGAAGGATGCTTATACATATCCAAATCCATCGCCGGAGCAAAGTAAACAGGGCATTTTGCCGAGAGGTAAGTGGCCATCAGCAGATTGTCGCAGGTGCCATTGGCCATTTTGGACAGGGTATTGGCGGTGGCCGGAGCTATCAGCATAATATCTGCCCAAAGTCCCAATTCTACATGGTTGTTCCAGGAAACCGTTCCGTTTTCCTCATCTACAAATGAAGACAGTACGGCATTCTTGGACAGGGTGGCCAAAGTTAAAGGGGCAACAAAAGAACTGGCGCTTTCCGTTAAAACAACTTTAACATTAGCGCCAGCTTTAATAAGTAAACGAACCAAAAAGGTGGTCTTATAAGCGGCTATACCTCCAGTAATGCCCAAAAGTATATTCTTACCGCCCAACATCCTTTAAGCGTCCTTCTCTGTATTCCTGTAATAAATTTTGTCGTCCAACCACTCCTTTACCGCCAATGCGTGTGGTTTGGGCAATTTTTCGTAGAATTTGGAAACCTCGATCTGCTCCTTGTTTTCAAAGACTTCTTCCAAACTATCGCTATATGTAGCGAACTCTTCCAACTTCTCCAAAAGTTCCTTTTTAATTTCAGAATTGATCTGAACAGCCCTTTTGGCAGCTATTGAAATTGCCTCATATATATTTTCAGTTTTGGCGTCGAATTCGTTTTTATTGATCGTCACCGTAGAAACAGGGGCCTTGGAGTTTTTTAAATCGTTCATATTCATATCAAATCATATTTTATTTGGAATAAATTTCTAATTCTTTTTCAACTTTTTCCAAGGTCTTATCGGCATCCTTAAGATACTTGGACTCGGGAAAGGATTTTTTCAAGGCCATATAAGCGGCCTTGGCATCATTCAACCTATTTTTCTTAAGATAATCGAAGCTGTTAAGCGCCAAATTGGTAGCTGCATCAAACTTGTAATATAGGGCATCTTCGCGATAAACGGAACCCGGATTGTCCAAAATAAAGTTATCAAAAGCGGTAACGGCGGGAGTTAAAAAGGTGTAATCAAATTCCCCGATAGTATTGAACTGCTTTGCTATTTCGTAAGCTTTACGCTCTTTCTTGGTCGTCAATTCCTTGGCCATGATGTTGGCCTCCACCAAAAACTCGGATTCCGGATAGGTATTGATAAAGTTTTGCAATTTTATCAGGGCCTTGTCGGTATCCGTTTGATCCAAAGAATAATTAGGGGAAAGTTCATAATAGCTTTTCGCCCCATAAAATCCCGCCTCTACGGCCTTATCACTTTTGGGGTACGATTTCAGGAACCTTTCGAACTGATACCCTGCCATATTATAATCCTTGGTCTGGTAATACGAATCCGCAAGAAAGAACATTACACGTTCCCCTTGCGGTTTACCGATATACTTGGGGGCGATCTGTTCCAATAATCGGTTGGCCCTTTTAAAATCCTTGGCATCGTAAAATTTTTCCGCCAAATCGTATTTGGCCTTAACATCTTCATTTTTAAGCACCTTTTGGTACTCACTACAAGAGCTAAGGACGGCGACCAATAATAAAAAGGTAAATAGACGCTTCATTTTTAAAAACATTCTGCAAAATTAAGGATTCCAAACGGATTTATAAAACATTTTTATTGCGCTAAAATAGTCCGCCCCTTTACCAACTACAACATTTTTGTGCAAGTTTTAACTTTGTAGGTAAAAAATCCAGTAACAGCTAGGGCCGATTTACTTGACCACCGTCTTTAGCAAGGTGTTCAAAAAACCCTTGATCGTCCTTTTTAGAGTTGTTGTGGCCTCTACCAGTGGCAACCGTACCACTGCAGTTCCCAGGCCAACGGCTTCCAACAAAGCCTTGATTCCGGCAGGATTCCCCTCTTTAAAAATGAGATCCATACCGTCCTGAAGGGCATAGTGCAATGCAAAGGCTTCCTTGACCCTGCCTTCCAGCCCAAAACGTATCATTTGGGAAAATTCCGAAGGCAGTCCCTGTCCCAAAACGGATATTACCCCGGACCCCCCGGCCAATACCGTGGAAAGTGCCGTAAAATCATCTCCGGAAATTACCATAAAATCGGCAGGTTTATCCTTAATGGTGCGCATAATTTGAACCATGTCGCCACAGGCCTCCTTTATACCAACAATATTATTGAAATCGTTGGCCAATCTCAAAACCGTTTCCGGAAGCATATTGCTCCCTGTCCTACCGGGTACGTTGTACAATACAACAGGCTTGGGCGAGGCCAGGGAAATGGCTTTAAAGTGCTGGTAAATCCCTTCCTGGGTGGGCCTGTTATAATAAGGTGAAACCGATAAAACGGCTATAAAATCCTTTAGATCGGTTTCCTGTAGCTCTTCAACAACGGCCGCCGTGTTGTTGCCACCTACCCCCAAAACCAGTGGCAGTCTACCTGCATTGGCCGCTATAACGGTATCCACGACCAGTTGTTTTTCTTTTTTGGACAGTACAACGGATTCCCCTGTAGTTCCCAGAACGACCAAATAATCTATTCCACCATCCACACAATAATTTACGATTTTTTCCAACGCCATCGTATCTACAGAAAAATCCTCCTTAAAAGGAGTCACCAGGGCAACACCCGTTCCAACTAACTGTTCCATTATTTTATCTCATTTAAAACCCTTAAATATTTCCCTAACTCCTCTTTAAAAGTTTGGAAATCCTCAATCGGGATATTCAATATCAAATCATTTAAATTTTTATCCACACTACCAAAACCTACCTTTAGCCTGGCCTTGGCATTTAACGTCATTAACTGTAACAATAATTTATCATCCGTATAATAATTAACCAAAAGGTCGTATTCCCTATTTAAAAACTCCAGGGCATAGCTATTTTCAATATTTCCTTTCCATCCCAAATCCTTATCGGAAAAAACCGGGGTAGAATAGAGGGAGTTATTGTCGCTAAATTTCTTATAGCCTATTATTTTCACGGCATTGTGCCTGAGGGAAAATTCGCCCACAAACTCATAAAAAGCATTGGTATTTTCAAATACGTCCAAATCAACAATACAACCAACAGCACTTATGCCCTTGGCCCGGTAAACAGTTTCGGGAGAAGCGTCCAAACCCTTCTTTAACAACTTTTTACCGGCCCTAAATTTAATTTTTTCCTTAAAGGCTCTTAAAAACATGTATTTTTACATTTTCATGACTGTAAATGTAAAAAATATCACCTCAATAATTATTACGAAGGTAAGAAGTATATGATTTTAAAAAACAAACATTTTGTTATAATTACAACAATGTTATTTTCGTTGGGCTGCAAGGAATCCGTTCCTAAGTTGAGAAGCATTGAGGGTCAAAGGATTCAGATCAATTATTCTTCCAGTTCAAAAGATTCCATAGAAAACGTCATTGCTCCCTATCGAAACAGGATCGACCAAATATTGGACAGTGTTCTGGCCTATGCCCCAATGGCCATATCCAAAACGGATGGCGGGCTTAATTCTCCGGCCGGCAATTTAATGGCAGACATTGTAATGCAGGAGGTAAACCCTGTATTTACGGCCAGAACCGGAAAACAGATAGATTTTGTACTGCTCAACTTTGGCGGCATCCGATCTATAATTTCGCCGGGGGATATTACCGAGCGTACGGCCTACGAGATCATGCCCTTCGAAAATTCGGTAGTTATTGCCGAATTGGATGGCAAGGCCATTAGGGCCATGGTATCATTTCTTATAAAGTCCAACGTGCCCCACCCCATTGCAGGGATCCAAATAATCGTGGATAAAAATAAAAGTTTGCAGGCGGTAAACATACAAGGAAAACCCTTTGATGAAAACAGGACCTATTATGTGGCCACTTCAAATTATTTGGTCACCGGTGGTGATAACATGGACTTTTTAAAAGGATATATTTCTTTGACCGATTCCGATTACCTTATAAGAAATACCCTTATAGATCATTTTAAAAAAGTGGATACCCTCACTGCGGCCACAGATGACCGGTTTGTGCAAATCAAATAAATATGGAACGTAGAAAATTTATATCGGGAACGGCAGCTTCCGCCGCTTTGATCGGTCTTGGCGGACTATCGATGAATTCATGCAAAAGTTCAGGAAAAAAGCACATTACCATCCTGCACACGAACGATGTGCACAGCCATATAGATCCCTTTCCCAACAACCATTCCAACTATCCCAATATGGGCGGCTTGGCAAGAAGGGCGACTTTGGTGGATCAAATCCGAAAAGAAAACCCAAATACCTTATTATTTGATGCAGGCGATATTTTTCAGGGAACACCCTATTTTAATTTTTATGGGGGAGAATTGGAATTTAAACTGATGAGCATGTTAAAGTATGATGCCGTTACCATTGGCAATCACGATTTTGACAATGGAATTAATGGCCTGTATGCCCAAATGCCCCATGCCTCCTTCAGTTTTTTATCGGCCAATTATGACTTTACCAATACCCTTTTGGACAGTCATGTGCAACCATACAAGACCTACTTGGTAGATGGGATCAAGATCGGGGTTTTTGGATTGGGAATAGAACTGGCCGGACTGGTCACCAAGAAGTTGTACCAAGAAACCGTTTATCTAGACCCCATAGAGATTGCACAGGACATAAGCCGAACCTTAAAAGATGGGGAAAAGTGCGATTTAATTATTTGTCTTTCCCATTTAGGGTATCAATACCAAAACCCTCAAAAACCGGATGACCTAAAATTAGCGGCCGGTACAGAGAACATTGATTTAATTATAGGGGGGCATACCCATACTTTTTTGGATAGGCCCGCCATAGTAAACAATAGAAGAAACGAACAACTATTGGTAAACCAAGTGGGCTGCTTCGGCATTAATCTAGGTAGGATCGATTTTCATTTTGACGATGGCAAGCAAAACACCGCTGACGGAGTTGCTATTAAAGTATAACCGCGGATTATGATTCAGGAAAATGGAAAGTCGATAGTTTTTAAGAAAATCATTAAGATCCAGGGGAGCGATGCTGTAGAACACACGGACGCCATTGCCGTTGAGGAGCCTTTACAAATTAGCATAAGCCTATTAAATTCGGATTCCCCCATCATCAACAAAAACATCTCCATTACAATGAGAACGCCGGGCCATGATCAGGAACTCGCCATTGGATTTCTGTTTACCGAGGGCATTATCCAAGATTCCGGCCAAATAAAAAGGGTCTCCCTAGAAGAAAATAGTATAAATATCCAACTGATCCACTCCAAAAACATTGACCTTGGCAAACTGGAGCGAAATTTCTACACCAGCAGTAGTTGCGGTGTTTGCGGTAAAGCCAGTATTGAAGCTATAAGAACGGTATGTTCCCTACCCCCGTCCTCCGCGGATTTTCAGGTTGAAAAAAACCTTATTAAATCCTTTTCCGGTAGACTGCGGCAAAAGCAGAATATTTTTAACCATACCGGCGGAATACATGCGGCCGCACTATTTAATCTTCAAGGAGAATTGATTGTTATGCGGGAGGATGTTGGAAGGCACAACGCCCTGGACAAAATTATTGGCCATATACTTGCCCAGGCCCTATTTCCCTTGGACAAGCATTTACTCTTTCTTAGCGGTCGCGCCAGTTTCGAATTGATCCAAAAAGCGGCCATGGCAGGGATCCGTTTTATTATGGCCGTGGGAGCCCCGTCCAGCTTGGCTATAGAAATGGCCTTGGAACACGATATTACCTTAATAGGTTTTCTGAACAAAACCAGATATAACATCTACACCGGCACAAAACGGATCAAAATTTAGGACCTACACTTTGAGACTGATAAGCGATTCCTTAAATTTATGGAATTGGATTTTATCTGTTTGGATGGGCACATGGAAGATCAATCGGACAATTGCCCCAACCCGGCAGCAACAACCATAAAATAATGGCGAAAGACCCTGAAAAACCATATCCTAAACCTACCTCTCCGGCAAAATTAACCGGACTTAAAACTACCAGCCCCAAAAAGGTGGCCGCTGGTATTCCTGCGGTTATCTCCTCTGCAAAACATGTTTTTGGGGCAATGGGATTGGGCCGGGGATTGAATGCACTGGCCAACCTCAACCAAAAGGGAGGAATTGATTGTCCAGGCTGTGCCTGGCCGGATCCGGATGATGAGCGAAGCACAGTAGCGGAATATTGCGAAAATGGTGCCAAGGCCATTGCCGAGGAGGCCACTACCAAAAAACTGGACACTGCCTTTTTCCAGGAAAACAGTGTTTCCCAACTTTCCCGGCTTTCAGATTACGAAATAGGTAAAAAAGGGAGGTTGGCACAACCCATGTATTTGCCCGAAGGTTCCGACTATTATCAAGAAATAAGCTGGGAAGGAGCATTCTCCAAAATAGCAAAACATCTAAATGGGTTAAAAAGTCCTGATGAGGCCATATTTTACACCTCGGGAAGAACAAGCAACGAAGCGGCCTTCCTTTACCAACTTTTTGTAAGGGAATATGGCACCAACAATATGCCGGACTGCAGCAATATGTGCCATGAAAGTAGCGGGGTTGCCCTTACGGATACCCTGGGTATAGGCAAGGGTTCCATAAAACTGGAAGACTTTTACGAAACCCAGGTTATTCTGATCCTTGGCCAAAACCCTGGCACAAATCACCCTAGAATGCTAAGTGCCCTTAAAAAGGCCAAAGAAAATGGTGCTACCATTATCTCGATAAATCCTATCCTTGAAACCGGCCTCTTAAACTTCAACAATCCTCAGGAAATAAAGGGTGCACTGGGTATAAAATCGAAATTAACAGATCTATACCTTCAGGTAAGGATAAATGGGGATATGGCGCTCCTACAAGCGTTGGTAAAGCTTATGTTGATTGAGGAGGATAAAGATCCAGGGGCTGTTTTCAATTTAGATTTCATTAAAGAAAAAACCCAGGGATTTGAGGATTACCTAACACATATAAGGACATTGGATATAAATAATCTAATAACAGAATGTGGTATTCCCCGGCAGACCTTGCAAAGTGTGGCCAAAATCCTGTGCAGCAAGAGCAGGATCATTGCTTGCTGGGCCATGGGCCTCACCCAGCACAAAAATTCGGTAAATACCATAAAAGAGGTCGTAAACCTTTTATTGTTAAAGGGAAGTATTGGAAAACCCGGGGCCGGCACCTGTCCTGTGCGCGGCCATAGCAATGTACAGGGAGACCGGACCATGGGCATTTACGAAAAGCCCTCACCCCTATTTTTGGACCGGCTGGAGAAAGTCTTCCACTTCAGACCACCGCGCAAAAATGGATATGATACCGTAGAAAGTATAAAGGCCATGCATTCGGGGAAGGCCAGGGTATTTTTTGCCATGGGCGGCAATTTTCTGTCGGCCACCCCGGACACCCTATTTACGGCCGAGGCACTTCAGAAATGCGACCTTAGCGTACAAGTTTCCACTAAATTGAACCGCAGTCATCTTATCCACGGCAAAGAAGCCCTGATCCTACCCTGTTTGGGAAGAACGGACAAGGATCTTATCAATGGCGAATTACAGTTTGTAAGTGTCGAAAATTCCATGGGAGTGGTACATAGTTCCAAAGGAAGTCTCAAACCAATATCCTCCCATATGCTGAGCGAACCTACCATAGTATGCCAATTGGCCATGGCCACCCTGAAAAATTCCAAAGTGGACTGGAAGAAATATATGCAGCACTATGACCATATCCGGGACAGTATTGAAGAATGTATTCCTGGATTTGAAAACTATAACCAAGGGGTAAGGCAGCCTGCAGGCTTTTATTTGCCCAACGGGGCAAGGAACAATTCCTATAACACCACAAACGGAAAGGCCAATTTTAGCATATCCAAGAGTGAGGCCATTGTTTTGGACGAAGGTGAACTTTTAATGATGACCATACGGAGCCACGATCAGTTTAACACTACTATTTACGGGTTGAACGATCGATACAGGGGCATATTTAATGAACGCCGTGTAATATTGATGCACCCCAAGGATATTGAAAGACGGCATCTAAAGGAAAGGGATTTGGTAGACCTTTATAATTTTTACAACAATACGGAACGTATAGCACAAAAATTCATTGTCTTACCTTACAATATCCCCGAAAAATGCTGTGCCACCTATTTTCCCGAGGCCAATGTCCTTGTGCCTTTGAACAGTACCGCCGACAAAAGCAATACCCCTACCTCCAAATCCGTGGTCATTAAGCTCAAGAAACATATATCCTAAACTTTGCTGTGTACAATCCAAAGGTATGCCCAACATGGTTTGTTTTAAAAAAAACTATGGCATTATTTTCAAAAAGCCTAACTTAACGGGCGATAAAACAAACTATTATTTATCTCAAATCAATTACAATGTACAAAATGGTATGTATTTCGGTCCTTTTATTGTTATTCACCATCAACACCTATGGCCAAACCGACCAGCGCGAATATTACCAACTAAAGACCTACCTTTTGGATACCCAGGAACAGGAAAATGCCACGGACCAATACCTTAGCAAAGCTTTGTTACCGGCACTTAAAAAGCTCAATATCAAAAACGTGGGGGCTTTTAAACCAAGAACAATAGATTCCCTACACCCCAGAAGTATCAAAATATTGATTCCAATGAAAAATCTTGGCGATTTGGAAACAATAGAGACCCAACTTCAAAAGGATAAGGTTTATATGGCAGCCGCCAAAGACTTTTTGGATGCCCCTTATAAAAACCCACCATATAAGCGGGTGGAATCCATTATTTTAAAAGCCTTTGTGGATATGCCCAGGATGGAACCTTCCCCTTTAAGCGGTCCGCGTAAAGACCGTGTCTATGAATTAAGAAGTTACGAATCGGCAACAGAGGCCAAATATGTTAACAAAGTAGATATGTTCAACAAAGGCGGGGAGGTAACCCTTTTCGACAAGCTGGGCTTTAATGCCGTATTCTATGGCGAGGTATTGTCCGGTGCCACTATGCCTAACCTCATGTACATGACCACATTTGAAAATCAGTCCAGCAGGGATGCCCATTGGAAATCCTTCTCCGATTCCCCGGTGTGGATCAAATTGAAATCGGATCCCAATTATCAAAACAACGTTTCCAAGAACGTTACACGCTTCTTTTACCCCACCGAATATTCGGATTATTAATATTACGTGAGTTCGATTTACATTTAATTGTTAATGGGTTATTTATGATAATATTGTCCGGTCGAGGGGACTGAAGCAATTTTTTAATTTACACGAAATCAATGTCTTGTAATTTATGTCGAACTCATGTTAATATTAATGCCCATAAGACATTAAAAGGCTACCATTGATAACATTTTGTTACAGTTACGAACGGACGTGGGCTGAAACATTTCCATCTCATCCGGTGAACAGAAAATACTCCACCAATTGCCGATGTTCCTCTTCAAGTGATATAACAGGAAACTTTTTTCCTGCCATTCCATACCAATATCCTGCATTGAACCTATCCCCTTCCTTTCGGTGAAGATAGGCATGTATCCAGCTGCCATTGGCAGTATGTAGGTCCTGTGCAATATTGTGGGAAGACTCCCAGTCCCCCTTGGCATCAAACCACATGGCGCGTAAAGTTTCAGGCCAGGAAATTGGTGCCGATGCCTGTGTTAGGGTTGCATTAAATTCTTCAATATTTTTTGGAACGGACACTAGGCTACGGTATTGGATAAGGTCCCTATGGAATCGATAGTTATATTAACAATATCCCCATGATCCAAGGTAAAGGAATCCGGTGGCACCACTCCTGTTCCCGTCATTAATAAACTTCCATAGGGAAAGGACATTTCACGATATAAAAAATGGACAAGATCGGTAAGTTTTCTTTTCATTTGGCCTACCTCCGTCTCATCCTCAAATACGGGAATCCCTTTTCGGGTAATTTCAATTTTGATCTTGGTATCCATGGCAATAGGCTCCTTGCTCAGCCAAATACACGGACCTACAGCTGCTGCCCCGTCATAACTCTTGGCCTGGGGAAGATATAATGGATTCTCCCCCTCAATATCCCTGGAGCTCATATCATTGCCAATGGTGTAGCCTATTATTTTGGCATTTGGGGTTATTACCAGGGTCAATTCCGGTTCCGGCACATTCCATTTGGAATCCTTTCTGATCCTGACATCCTGTTTATGCCCCACTGCCCTACTGGCCGTACTTTTAAAAAACAGTTCAGGCCTTTCCGCATTATAGACACGGTCATAAAAATCGCCCCCACCGGCATCCTTGGATTCCTCAATGCGTGCCTCCCTACTCCTGTAGTAGGTTACTCCGGATGCCCAGATTTCTTGGCGTCCCACCGGTGGCATTAAATCGCTATTCAGGATGGCAGCGCTATTTTCAATAGGATCAAGCTTGGAAATTAAACTTAACGTATTGTCGTAAACGGCATCGTCGGTAATAAAAGGATCCCATTCCTTATCGGTAAGATAAAATTTTTGGTCGTTTTCGATCAAAATCCCATGATTGGTCTTATATATTTTCATTCCCTAAAAGATTAGATTATTAAACTGATTATAGTTAATACGATCATTGCAGAAAGGCCCAAAATGGCAGTGCCCAAACTGTGTGTCCTGTATCCTTGATTTACTTTCATATCACTAAGCTGTGTAACTACCCAAAAAAAACTATCGTTGGCATGCGACACCAGTGATGCCCCTGCCCCAATGGCAATGACCGCCAAAGCTTTTGAAGCCTCGGTATCAAAACCCATTGCCGGCATCAAAGGGGCAATAATGGAAGCCGTTGTAATTATGGCAACCGTAGAGGAACCCTGAGCGGTCTTAATACCCGCAGCAATTAGAAACGGAAGCCATATTCCCAAATTTCCACTGGATACGTTCTGCTCCAGCAAGAAACCGATATCCGAAGTCTGCAACACCTTTCCAAAAGCTCCGCCCGCCCCGGTTATCAATATAATAATGGCAGCCGAAGTAAGTGCCTCCCCTATCCAGCCCGAGGTACCCAACATTTCCTTATCCAATTTCTTGGGCAAAGTAAATGATAACAGCATTCCGATCAACAGGGCCACCACCGGATTGCCCACAAATCCTATGGCGTACTTAAAAGTCCCATCCCCAAAAGGCATTGTGGGGTATTCGGCAAAAGACCTCAGCACAATAAGAAGAATGGGAACGACTATAGGAATAAAGGATTTAAAGACCGATGGCGCGCTTTCGAGCTGGGTATTGATCTGCTCCTCCGTTAACTTTGGTGCCGGATCTATGAAAATTTTGGAACCTATTTTTTTGGCAAACATAATACATACCAACAATGCGGGTATACTGGTCATTAGTCCAAAGAGAATGACCTGACCCAGATCGGCACCTAAGATTCCCGCGGCAGCTATGGGTCCCGGAGTGGGGGGTACCATGGTGTGGGAAGCCATTAGGCCCAATGACAGGGCCACTGCCGTTCCCGCCAAGGACAATTTTGCCTTTTTGGTAAGTGCCCTATTCAATGGGGAAACGATTATATAGCCACTATCGGCAAATACCGGAATGGATACAAAATAACCTATAAATCCCATTGCCATATGTACCCGCTTGGGGCCGATAATTTTCAAGACAAGATTGGCCAAGGTGTAGGCTCCGCCCGATTTTTCCAAAAAGGTCCCAATGATCAATCCCGCAATAATAATAATGCCAATACCACCAATGGTACCTCCAAAACCATCATTAATGGTTTTTATGAGCTCGTCCAAAGGGAGGCCTGAAAAAATACCAAATATCAAACTAGCGGCAAGCAATGCCAAAAACGGATGAAGTTTAAAACGGGTCGAAGCCACAATTATGAATACAATACAGAATAAAAGAAGTAGTATGGTATACATAATTATAATTTAATACAAATTTCCTTTACCCTCATTTGCCCATATTTTTTTTACTCATAGATCTGTTCATTTTATTTTCCACAGGATACAAAATTATAGCATATTCAAGAAATCCATCTCCGAAATAATGGGAACGCCCAGACTTTCCGCCTTGGTCCTTTTGCTGGGTCCCATCTTATCTCCCGCCACAAGATAAGAAGTTTTTGAGGAAATACTGGAGCCTACCTTTCCCCCATTGTCCTCGATCAATTTTTTTAGTTCGTCCCGACTTAAATTTTCAAACACCCCGGATACTACGAAGGTCTGCCCCTTTAAAAAATCGGTCTGATGCTCCAATTTATCGGCAGAAACTTCAAATTGCACCCCGTACTGCCTTAATCTGGAAATAATTTCAAGATTGATGTCGTTCCGAAAAAACGATACCACACTTTCGGCAATACGTTGGCCAATTTCATCAACGGTCATCAATTCCTCTACCGAAGCCAACATAAGGGCATCTATGTTTTTATAGGCCCTTGCCAGTTTCTTTGCAACCGTTTCCCCAACGAACCTGATCCCCAGGGCAAAAAGTACCCTTTCAAATGGAATCTTGACCGATTCGGCAACCCCTTTCACCAGATTTTCGGCCGACTTCTCCGCCATTCGTTCCAGGGGTATCAATTGCTCTTTGGTCAGTAAATAAAGGTCCGCATAATTTTCAATTAGTCCCTCCTTAAAGAGAAGCTCAACGGTTTCCCCTCCAAGGCCCTCAATATCCATCGCTTTTCGCGAAATATAATGTTGAATACGTCCCGTTATCTGAGGGGGGCAACCATACTCGTTGGGGCAGTAATGTTTGGCATCTCCCTCGGTACGTTCCAGTGGGGTATTGCACTCCGGACAATGATCTATATATCCGGTAGGTTGGGAATGGATTGGCCTTTTGGTAAAATCCACCCCTACTATTTTCGGAATTATTTCCCCTCCTTTTTCCACAAAGACGGTGTCGCCTTCCCTAATATCGAGCTTTTCTATTTGATCGGCATTATGTAGGGATGCCCTTTTCACCGTAGTACCTGCCAAGAGTACCGGCTCCAAATTGGCCACGGGGGTTATGGCCCCGGTACGGCCCACTTGATATGTAATTTCGTTTAACACTGTGGAGACCTGCTCTGCCTTGAATTTATAGGCCATGGCCCAGCGTGGGGACTTGGAAGTGTATCCCAGTTCCTCCTGATGTTGAATACTGTTCACCTTAACAACCACCCCGTCCGTCTCATAGGGCAATTCATGCCTATGCTTGTCCCAATGATCTATAAATTGAAGGACTTCGTCCGTAGTTTTACATAATTTGGCCGCTTTTGGAACTTTAAACCCCAAAGATCTTGCCTTCCCCAACATTTGGAATTGGGACTCGAATCCTAAATTTACTCCTACCATACTGTATAGCAAACATTCCAAAGGTCTTTCTGCCACAAGGGCACTGTCCTGCAATTTTAAACTGCCGGATGCCGTGTTTCTAGGATTCATATAAGGTTCTTCCCCCTTCTCTATACGTTCCTGGTTCATTTTGGCAAACCCTTCATAGGGCAGTACAATTTCCCCCCGAATATCAAATTTAGAAGGATAACCGCCATTTAACTGCAAGGGCACCGATCTAATGGTCTTAATATTATTGGTGACATCGTCCCCTTGAAATCCGTCACCACGGGTTACCCCCCTTACCAACCGGCCGTTTTCGTAGGTTAAACTAATGGAAGCCCCGTCATACTTTAGTTCACAAGTAAATTCGACCGGGGCATCCCCCAATATTTTTTGAATGCGTTTTTCCCAATCTTCCAGATCTTCTTTGGAGTATGAGTTGTCCAAGGAATACATGCGGTGCTCGTGTACCACCGTTTCAAAATTTTTGGTAATTGTTCCCCCTACCCTTAAGGTTGGGGAACTTGCATCATAAAATTCAGGGTGTTCCGCCTCAAGATCCTGTAGCTCCTTTAGTTTTATATCAAACTCAAAATCGGAAATAGTGGCATTGTCCAACACATAGTAATTATAATTGTGTTGGTTGAGTTCTTTTCTCAGGCTTTCTATTTTCTTTTTGATCTCCATGTTATGGTCTGGGTTTAAAGTATGTACATTGTTACATTTCCAAATTATCGCATTTTCAAATTATCACATTAAACACCCTTTCAACATTCTATCATTTCCGAATATATCTCTTCTAAGTTCAATTTCTGAAAAATTATTGGCTTCCAGAAGTTGTTTCATTTCTTCGCCAAGATATTGATTTATCTCAAAAAACAGAATCCCATTTTTCTTTAGGTGGCTTAAGGCAAAAAGGGCAATTTTTTTATAGAAAATTAAGGGATCATCGTCGGAAACATACAGCGCCAGCCCAGGTTCGTGGGCAACAACATTATTTTTCATTTCCAGTTTTTCCAATTCCCTTACATAGGGAGGGTTGGATACTATTACATCATATTCATCCTTAATACCCTCTACGGACAAAATATCCGCTTCCAGAAAAACGATGTCCACTCCATTGTCCACAGCGTTCTGCTCCGCCAACCGCAATGCTTTTTTTGAAATATCCAGGGCATATACCTTGGCATTGGGCAAATTTTTGGCCAGGGAAATGGCAATACAACCACTTCCAGTACCAATATCCAAAATCCTTAACCCTTCCCGGAAACTTCTTTTTTGAACTTCCTTTAAAACCCAGTAAACCAATTCCTCCGTCTCCGGCCGGGGTATCAAAACGTTTTCATCCACAAGGAACCCGAGTCCACAAAAATGGGCCTTCCCTAAAATGTACTGAACGGGTCGCTCCAATTTTAATTGGGCCAAGGCATAAAACAAGGGTTCTTCGTTTTCCTTGGATACTACCAAATTAGGTTGTACGGCCAATACAAATCGCTCCAGACCCAAATAATGATCAATTACCAAATAAAAAAAACTATCCACTTCTTCCTTTGGAAAAAGGGGGTCCAGCTCTATGTGATAGATGTTTTTAATCTCTTTTAATAACATTCCCGCTTTTTGGCAAACTGTATTTATCATGGAACCGAAAAGTATCCATAATCTACTTATATTGTTCTATTTTTACGGAGTGAAGATACACGAAAAATATATTTCAAGATGTATACAGCTCGCCAAAAATGGCCTGGGAACCACCTTTCCCAATCCCATGGTGGGCAGTGTAATTGTGCATGGAACCAAAATTATAGGAGAGGGCCACACCAGTCCCTATGGGGGGTTCCATGCCGAGGTAAATGCCATAAATTCCGTAAAGGACAAGATGCTCCTAAAAAAAGCTACCCTGTACGTTACCCTGGAGCCATGTTCCCACTATGGAAAAACACCTCCATGTGCAGACCTGATCATTGAACATCAAATTCCCAATGTTGTCATAGGCCTTTTGGATCCACATGAAAAAGTGGCCGGCAAGGGCATTGAAAAATTAAAAGCGGCCGGCTGCAATATCACCCTGGGTGTCCTGGAAAAAGAATGTATGGAGCACCATAAACGATTCCTGACCGCCCATACCAAAAAAAGGCCCTATATAATTTTGAAATGGGCAGAAACGGCAGACGGTTTCATAGCCCCCGACCAGGATAGAAGAAACAACGATCCCGAACCCTATTGGATCAGCAATACATACTCCCAACAACTCGTCCATAAATGGCGCAGCCAGGAACAGGCCATTTTGGTCGGGACCAATACCGTATTGGCCGATAACCCCAAATTGAACGTGCGCCATTGGAAAGGGCAGGATCCGATTAGGGTCGTTTTGGACCGGGAGTTGAAAATAGGCTCCCAACACCATGTTATGGATGGAAGTGTAAAAACCATCGTCATCACCGCCCAAATACCTAAAAATCCATATCACGGAATTATCTATGAGGTCATTGATTTTAAAGCGAATTTGGCGGCCCAAATCTGCGCCACCCTTTTTAAGCATCATATAATAAGTATCATTATTGAAGGAGGTGCCAGAACCCTTCAAAATTTCATAGACTCCCGATTATGGGACGAGGCCAGGATCTTCAAAGGCAAAAGCCGATTTGGGGAAGGCCTGGAATCCCCCAGGATACATGGTTACCTTCAAAATGAAACGCAAATAGAATCGGACGTACTAACACTATTAAGACATGATTAAAAACATTGTATTCGATTTTGGGGATATTTTTATCAATCTGGATAAACAGGTAATTTTTAGAGCATTGCAGGATTATGACATCCAAAAATTTCTTCCTAAATACCATAGCATTAACGAAGACTTTGAAGTTGGTAAAATTGGCCCTCAGGTATTTGTGGAAAGGCTACAGTCCTATTTCCCCCATCTTGGTCTCAAGGCCATTACCGATATTTGGAATTCCATGCTGTTGGATTTTCCGGAGTATCGCCTAAACTTTTTGGAAAACCTGGCCAAGGAGAACAGGTATAGATTATTCCTTTTGAGCAATACCAACGCCCTTCACATTCCCCATGTAACCAAGATTATGGGCAATAAAAGTTTTGAGCGATTTAAAAATTCGTTCGAGCAGTTTTATTTATCGCACGAAATTCAATTGAGAAAACCGAACCTGGAAATATTCCGATATGTTCTGGAGCAAAATAAATTGGAGCCCCAGGAAACGCTTTTTATAGATGACACCAGGGAAAACACGGATGCTGCCAAAGAATTGGGTATAAAAACCTGGAACCTAATTGTTGGCAAGGAAGATGTGGTCAACTTAAAGGAAAAACTATAGTATGTTGGACCTTGCCTTAAGCATCCTATTTTCCAGTCTGATCTTTGTGGTTTTTAAATTGTTCGGCACCTATAAGGTACAAACGCTTTACGCCATTATCATCAACTACATGGTAGCCTCTGCCGTAGGACTGGCCCTATACGAAAAAAAGATCGGGCTGTTACAAATTCCATCGAAACCTTGGTTTCTAGGAACTTTTATTTTGGGCATATTGTTTATCCTGGTATTTAACCTTATGGCGGCCACTTCACAAAAAAGCGGGGTCTCCGTAGCTTCGGTCGCTACTAAAATGTCCTTGGTCATACCTGTTGTATTTGGCCTTCTGATTTATAATGAAATACTGGGAGCCATAAAATTCGTTGGTGTCCTACTGGCCCTTGCCGCCGTATACTTTGCTTCCGTAAAGGAAAAGGATATTCCCATTAAAAAAAATAGCATTATATTGCCTACCTTGGTTTTTATTGGTTCCGGAATAATAGATACCAGTATCAAGTATTTGGAGGAGACCTTGGTCCCCAAGGAGGAGTTTCCCTTGTTTTCTTCAGTGGTTTTTGGTTCCGCCGCTACTACGGGGGTACTGTTTATTGCGATCAAATCCTTTAAAAAATGGTTGGTCCCCCATGTAAAGACCGTCCTTGGTGGAATTTGCTTGGGCATTCTAAACTATTTTTCAATATTTTACCTATTGCGCGCGCTGCAGCACGAAAACCTAAATAGTGCATCCGTTTTCACCATTAACAATGTAGCCATAGTTATGTTTTCTACCCTTTTGGGCATAGTACTGTTCCAGGAACGTCCCAGCACCAAAAATTGGTTGGGAATTACACTGGCCATTATCAGCATTTTTTTAGTGGCCTTTTTTTAATTTACCTATGGAATTGGACGTTTACAAAACCTTGAAAGCACCTTCGGAAGAAATTTTGTTCAAAGAACGCAAGAGCAAGTTTTTTGGTTACGCCTTTCCGATAGCACATGAGGACGAGGTAAAGCCCATTATTGATGGGCTTAGAAAACAGCACCATACCGCCAACCATGTTTGCTATGCCTGGCAACTGGGGTTCGGGGACATCAATTACAGGGCCAATGACGATGGCGAGCCCAATAATTCTGCAGGAATGCCAATTTATGGCCAAATACAGTCTTTTGGGATAACCAACGTTCTCGTAGCCGTAGCCCGCATTTTTGGCGGCACAAAACTTGGGGTCGGCGGCCTAATATCCGCTTATAGGACAGCGGCCTATATGGCACTGGATTCGGCGGAAATAATTGAAAAAACGTTACGTCAAAAGTATTTATTATGTTTTGAATATTCGGAAATGGATAAGGTTATGCGGACTTTAAAGCAACACCAAATGGATATTATTGACCAGAAAATGGAAATGGACTGCACCATTGAAATATCCGTTAGAAAAAACAACGCCCTTGCGACCGAAAATATTTTTGCCGATTTGTATCCCGTAAGAATAAAAAAATTAGAGGTCTAATTTATCCAGAATGTACTCCGGACATTTTATAGGTTTATTTAATTTCATATCCATAAATGCCAGAACGGTATTTGCTTCTATCAACAATTCTTTGGCCTCGTTACGTATCTCATAGTCAAATTCTATTCTCACCATAGGCCGCTTTCTAATGTAAGTCGTAACCGTTAAAAGGTCGTCATAAACGGCCGACTTCTTATATAAAATATGCAATGAGATTACAGGTAACATAATTCCGCTCTCCTCCATTTTTTTATAGGAAATGCCCATAGACCTTAACCATTCTACCCGTCCCATCTCCAAATATTGGGCATAATTCCCATGATAAACTACGCCCATCCGGTCTGTTTCCCCATACCTGACCCTAAAAGAAAATTCATTTAAATTCATATTATTCCGTATAAATCCTTTATATTTAAAAATGTGGAAATACTGTGGTACAACATGGGAAAAAAAAAGAGAAAATTCAACCTCTTTGGATTTTTTTTTTAGAATATTTGTTCACATATTTGCTCACTTGATAGTCCCATTTTACTTGGCCGAATATCATCCGTAATTTACACTAACCAAAAAAGAAAACATTAAAAATGAGTGTTACTGCAACGTCCGTATGGAACCATTGTTTAAGCTTCATAAAAGACAATATCCAACCGCAGGCATTCAAAACTTGGTTCGAACCGATTAAACCGGTTAAGCTTTCCGATAATGCCCTGAGCATTCAGGTTCCCAGTAAATTTTTTTATGAATGGCTGGAAGAACACTATGTTAAACTGTTAAAAGTAGCCCTCACCAAAGAATTGGGCGAGACCGCCAAATTGGTGTACATCATAAAAATGGAAAACACCTACGGCAATCGGGAGCCTTTTACAGAAAAAATACCAAGCTCCAATAGGCCCCATGTAGAACCACAGGAATTGGACGTGGCCATAAAATCCAAAAATCCGGAATTAAAAAACCCATTTGTAATTCCCGGGATCAGGAACATAAAGATCGAATCCCAATTAAACCCTAGCTATAATTTCGATAATTTCCTGGAAGGCGACTCCAACAGACTGGCTAGATCCGCCGGTATGGCCGTAGCCAACAAACCCGGGGGAACCTCTTTTAATCCATTATTGGTGTTTGGCGGTGTTGGTTTGGGAAAAACACATTTGGCCCATGCCATAGGCGTGGAAATAAAGGATAAATACCCGGAAAGGACCGTATTATATATATCTGCCGAAAAATTCACCCAACAATATATTGAATCGGTCAAGAAAAACACTAGAAACGATTTTATCCATTTCTATCAGTTGATAGATGTACTCATTATTGACGACGTACAATTTCTATCCGGAAAATCGGGAACACAGGATGTATTCTTCCATATTTTCAACCATTTGCACCAAAACGGCAAACAGGTAATACTCACCTCGGACAAGGCCCCTGTTGATATGCAGGACATAGAACAACGGTTGCTTTCCCGATTTAAATGGGGTTTATCCGCCGAGCTCCAAACACCCGACTACGAAACAAGGATCTCCATTTTAAAAAACAAATTGTACCGGGATGGGGTGGAAATGCCAGACGACATTATAGACTATGTTGCCAAACACATAAAAACCAATATCAGGGAATTGGAAGGGGCCATAATTTCCTTGATCGCCCAATCTTCCTTCAACAAAAAGGAAGTCACCCTGGAATTGGCCCAATTGGTAGTGGAGAAATTCGTAAAAAATACTAAAAGGGAAGTGTCCATAGATTATATCCAAAAGGTAGTTTCCGACTATTTTGAAATGGATGTGGCCACACTTCAGTCAAAGACCAGAAAAAGGCATATTGTACAGGCAAGGCAATTGGCCATGTTCTTTGCAAAAAAATTCACCAAAGCCTCATTGGCAAGTATCGGCTCCCAAATTGGAAAAAGGGACCACGCTACAGTGCTGCACGCATGTAAGACAGTGGACAATCTTGCCGAGACCGACAAACAATTCAGGAAATACATAGACGACCTGACAAAAAAGTTTTCTTAATACTGCCATTGCCATGAGAACAAAAGTCCTTATGGTCTGTTTGGGCAATATATGCAGGTCTCCATTGGCCGAAGGAATTTTAAAAAGCAAATTGGACGAAGAAACCGTTCTTGTTGATTCTGCGGGTACCGCCAACTATCATGTTGGAAAAAAACCCGATAACAGATCTATATCGATAGCTAAAAAATATGGCATCGACATCAGCCAGCAGCGATGCAGGCAATTCACTGCCAAGGATTTTAGCGAGTTCGACCTTATTTATGCCATGGACACCAGTAATTACGAAAACATTATTGCCCTGGCCGAAAATAGAAACGATATTGCCAAGGTTAATTTATTGCTACACAGATCAAATTTGACCAACAAGGAAGTTCCGGACCCCTATTACGGGAGCGAGGATGGATTTGAGAAAATTTTTCATTTGATCGATTCCGCATGTAACCTTATTGTTCAGGACATAATTCATAAATAATCCAATCCCCTATGGAACATGCAATGGATACTACCGGAAAATTATATTTGATCCCAACAACCCTGGGCGATAACGAGCCCTTGGAAGTGCTGCCAATATCCATTAAAAGGACCATTGAGCAAATTGATCATTATATAGTTGAAAATGAAAAAACGGCCCGGCACTTTATTAAAAAGATAAGTTCCAAAAAGTCGCAACCGGGTTTACATATCAATATACTTAACAAATTTACCGAACCGGAAATGCTTCCCACTTTTTTGGATCCGTGTTTTGAGGGATATAATGTAGGCATTATATCGGAGGCCGGTTGCCCGGGAATTGCCGATCCCGGTGCCGATATCGTGCGAATTGCCCACAACAAAGGGGTTCAGGTAGTGCCTTTGGTAGGCCCCTCCTCTATCTTATTGGCCCTAATGGCCAGTGGGCTTAATGGACAAAGTTTCGCTTTTAATGGATATCTGCCCATCGAAGCCGGGGAGAGAAAAAAAAGCATCAAGAGATTCGAAAAACTTTCCAGGGATCTTGACCAATCGCAAATTTTTATTGAAACACCCTATAGAAACGATAAATTGTTGGCCGAGTTAATAAGGGCACTTTCACCGCAAACCTTGATCTGCATTGCTTGCGACATAACATTGTCTACAGAATTTATCGCCACCAAAAAAGCGATGGATTGGCAAAGAACCTCCGTTGATCTCCATAAGAGACCGACCATCTTTATTATCCAGGCATAAAAAAA
>CBFGWQ010000017.1:0-35838 GCA_965652575.1 uncultured Arenibacter sp.
GAAGTCGCACATATTGGTTTTTTGGGTGGGCAAGTGGTTTTAGTTAATAAAACCTACTATAATCCGATCTTCCCCTTTCTTTGAACCTTGAAATATCAAAGACTAAAAATAATTCCAACGAATTGGGAATATATTGCTTGGCTTCACCACCAAAGGGCAGTCTATAGTTGAGACCAAATTCAAAGGTTTCCAGGGTAAGGCTGGTGGCAAAACCAATTTCGGAAAAAGAGGCATTTTCCAAATAGTTGAGATGTTCGTTTATGCCAATACTAAAGTTGCCCAGGGTAACGTCCTGATAAAAATCCAACCTGGTATTCGGACCTTGTACGGATACCGCATTGAATAAGTACAAATAGGAATGCTCGGGCAATTTTGCCTGTCCGTATTTATTGATATCCAGTTCATATCCAAATTGCCCGGAAATGAGCATATTTAAATTCACGTTATTTTCACTCTGCTTGGAGGATATCCGTGGCTGGTTCAAATGCTTGAAGGAAAGACCAAAAAGCGTATTGACATCGTTATGTATGAGTATCGATGCCCCCATATCCAAATAGCCTACATTTTCGGAGGCAGTGATGGGATCGATGGTATTGGCACTAATTTGGCCCGTAAAGATGTTTATCTGATCCTGAAAGGTAAGATTGTTAAAATCGTATCTGTAATTGCTATAGCCGGCCGTTATTCCGGGATATATGATCCAATCGTTTTTCAAAACCAATTTATACATATAGCTCAATGCAGCAGAAGTATAATTAAATCCCGAATTGTTCAGGTTGTTATTGAACAGATCTACGCCCAGTTGAAAATTGTATTCCTTAAAGGCCGTTGAGCCAAAGGCATATTTATGTTGGGATTGGTTGCCCTGGCTTTGACTGGCAAATTCGGCCAATACGCCTATCCGTGTTTTATCCTTAAAGGCGTGAAAACTGGGGTTTAGGGATGCCGGCACCTTACTAAGGTTATGTACAAATTTTTCCTGGGCACTGGTCCCCAACGAAATAAGAACAATTAGTAGGGTTATTAGATCAAGTCTTCTCATCTCTATCTTAATATTGAGGCTTCGCCCGTTTTGGTTATTTGGTTATTATCTCTTGTGGTTCCTACAAACAGATATCTGAAGGATGTGTTCTTATAGGGCTTCCCGGAACTATAATTGCCGTTCCAACCCCAATTTACGGGCATGGTTTCGTAGTCATAGGCAACACTATAGACCAGAGCTCCCCACATATCATAAATCTGAAAGGTAAAGGAGGCTATTCCCGTAAATTCGCCCTGGAAGTAATCGTTTATGCCATCGGTATTGGCAGAGAAAACATTGGGGAACATTACGTCGTAACCGTTGCCCACCTGTACATCCTGTTGCACCGTTTTACTACAGCCCTGATCGTTGAACAATGTTAGGGTGGTGGTAAAAATGCCAGGATAGCTAAATACATGCGTGGTCATTGTTCCGTCCGCAGTGGGATCTACATTGATAATGGGGCTTCCATCACCAAAATCCCACGAAGCATTGCCATAACCAGCTTCACTGGTGATGCTGAACCGAATATCCTCTTTGGCCATTAAAAGACCGGTAATTTCATATTCGTCCGAACTATAGGTGAACGAAGGGTCTGTTACCCCGGCACTTATCGGCATGGTTATTCCACATCCTTGGTCATTTACCACATTAAGACTGGCATTCTCCATCGGACTTCCAATTTGGACGGCATAGGTATTGGTTCCCGTTTTTACGGAAGGTACCAAGGCACCTTCATAGTAAAAGCTCAAATCTCCGGGTTGGCTGTTAAAAACGGACACCGTAATACTTCCCGGATTTCCCAAACAAAGCGACTCGTCCAAATAAGGTCCGTCCAATAGCTGTAACGATTCCGCTTTGTTGATGGTGATGATTTCCTGATAGTAATAGGCCGGGTCGGCATTGGTACAACCATTTATATTACTGGTAATGGTAAGTCTTAACCTTCCTTCTTCCAATCCGTTCAATTGTGTTATGTTCTGGCCAATAGGAGTAAACACCGGATCGGGATCGTTGGCCGTACCGGCAGTTTCCTTCTCCCATACAATAGAATATGGTCTTAGGCCACCGCTAACCGTAATGGTAATGGCCCCGTCATTGGCAGCACCACAGCTTACCGGGGTGATTGTCCTGTTTACGGCTATTGGCGCATAGGTGGTATTGAAGGTAAACTCAATTTCCTCGGAAGAACAATCATTACTGTCGGTGACGGTCAACCAATATGAACCCGGTACCGCATCAAAACTGGTAATGTCCTGGGCCACAAAATTGTTGGGACCCCTCCAATCATAAAAGTAATATGGGTTGTTGTTTCCGTCCATAAAGGGTTTTCCCCCAGTTATTAAATTGGTATTGAGGCTAAAGGCGAATTCAGTTTCGCAAGGTGGAATGGTATATGATTTGGCACCGTTGTAATCCATGGCTTCATAACTGTCCATGGTAAAGGTTTGTACCACACATTGGTTGGCATCGGTTACGGCTATCACATGACTGCTATTGGAAAGCGAGCTAATGGTAATTTGCGTATTATTGAAGATTACAGCTGTTCCGTTATCCAGTATATATTGATAAGGTGCCGTACCGCCCTGTACGCTAAAGGTAAATTCACGTCCTGCACTGGCATCCACACAACTTCCGTTGCCCGTAGTAATGGCAGTGGCACTAAAAATGGCCGGGGCCGTGATATCAAAAGTCTGTCTCACCGTACACGGTGCATTGGCATCGCTATTGGTATCGATAATGACCACTTCATAGCTGCCTCCCCCTAAATTGGTAAGACTGGTATTATTGGTGGCATAACTGGTTCCGTTTTTGTACCAGTTTATCTGCAATTGGCTGCTGGGGTCGGCACTTATCTGTATGCTTATTTCGGCATTGGCGTCACCGGCACATTGTAATTGCTGGTTGATCACCTGGGCACTACTTATTTCCAATTGGGCTTTGGATGCTACATTGGCCGTATAGGTCGTTGAACAGCCAAGTTGGTCCGTTACGGATAGTACATATACTCCGGGGGCCAGATTGGAAATGTTCTGTGTGGTAAAGTTGGCATTGTCGGGGCCCGTCCAACTAAAGTTGTAGGGTGGATATCCACCGGTAACTGTAGTGGCCCCTATGTTTAGACTAATACTACCGTCGTTTTGACCAAAACAAGTGGCATTTTCCACTACCACCGAAGCCTGGTCAAATTGTAGCCCTAACGGCAAGGTTACGGATTGCGATTCCTGTATGCTACAAGAGGCATCCTGTACACTTATGTTGTAGGTAGCACCCCCAATTAAATCGGTATAGGTAATATTTGGATTGTTGGAAGTCTGCACAGAGGTAGTACCATTGGGCCTTGTAAGCGTAAAGGTGAAAGGTGCAATACCTCCGGTGCTATAGGCCGTAATGGCCGTGTTACAGGTATCCCCGATGTTCAGTGTAAGAACCTCCGGTTCCGATACTATAAAAGGGGAAGAAGTAATTCCACAAAATTCATTGTACACCGTTAATTGGTAAACTCCGGCCGTAAGATTGTTTATGCTCAAGGTAGAGGCCGTAAAGCTGTTATCCCCTATTTTGGACCATACATAGGTGTTTGCAACCACATTGGATTGTGTAATTACATTGGAAGTACTAACGTTGGGGTCGGTTCCGGTACTTGCATAGGCCGTAAATCCAATCCCCGCAACTTTGGCAGTCAATATAATTTCATTGAAATTGGTCGTTGCCACTACAGTGCTTAAATTAGGTCCGGTTGCCGTGTTTATCTGTTGGGCAAGCGCTGTGGCCACTTCATTATTGTCCTGGGGCTGATTAATACCGTTCAGGGTTACCTGGTGCTCATAGACCTTATTATCGATAATGATACTATAGGTATTGTTCAGGGTTGGGGTGCCGAAAAGGGATATGGTATTTATTTGCTTTTGGGCCGTATTACCTCCGGTGATCCTGGAGTTGGGAATTACAATACTTCCGTCATTTCCACCATTACAGCTTACAGGACTAATATCATTGGCAATAATAGCATCATTATCTATAATGGCATAGGGAATAACGGTTACAATTTTTGGAGAAGTTTCATCCGTACAGGCCACACCGTTCAATGTGCTGGTAACCACCCTTTTAAAGTAGGTAGAGGTGGCAAGGGTACTTGGAGGGGTATAATTTGGCTGTGTGGCTCCGGCTACGGCAGTATAGGTCTGATTGTCCGGGGAAGACCACCATTGGTAGGTGAGCACACCCGCACCCGTTGCGGATTCCTGTTCCACAATGGCCAAAGGCTGACTTCCTTCGCATACCGATTGATTGTCCGTTATTTTACCGGCATATACATCATTAAGGGTAACCTGGATAGGGTTGGTCTCCACCACACAGGTCTGGTCCACCAAACTGGTTCTGGTAATGGTCCGCTTATAATACATGGTAGAAGTTGGGACGGGAGGCGTATAGGAAGCGGAATGTACGGCAAGATCCGTCCATACGCTACCATCAGGGGAGGCATACCAATCATAGGTCTGGTCCACAAAAGTGCTGCCACCGGTTACGGTCAATGCTCCGGGTACGATCCCTTCGCATATGGTTTGATCGTTCACCAGGGTCCCCGGCAATAATTCTTCGGCAACCTGTACCACAACGGTATTACTGTCTTCCGTACAGACCACATTATTCAAGGTTGATGATGCAGTCCTTTTGAAATAGGTAGTGGGATAACTGCCGGCAGCCGGGTCATAGGTGCTGTTAACGGCCCCATTTATGATACCCCAGTTAGTGTTATCCGTAGAGGAATACCACTGGTATTTCAATATTCCTTCTGCAGTACCGCTTACGGTATTGCCCAAAACGGCGGGATTTTCCCCAAAACATATTTTTTGGTCTCCGGAAATGGTACCTCCGTCCACATCATTGACAATAATTCTAATTACATTACTTGGTGCATAAGGGGCACATACAACAGCATCCACTGTAGCCTGATAATCCCTACGGTACCATTTATCCGCAGTAAAGGCAGATCCAGGGCTATAGGTGGCATTCGTTGCTCCTGTTATTTCAGTAAAGGTAGTGCCATCATTGGACTCGTACCATTGAAAATCCAAATAAGGGAGTCCTTCTATGGCGCTGGGGTTGCCCAGGGCCGGGGCCATGGAATTGAGGCAAAGCGTGATATTGTTGCCGATATTGTCCGCTTGGGGCACCAATACGGTCACGGGATTACTGTTCACCGTACATTCCACTCCGGAAATATCGGTGCTGGTAGTGGTTCTAATGTAGGAAGTGGTACTGTTTACTATATTGGTCGGAGTATAGTTTATTCCGGTTGCCCCGGATATAGGAGTACCATTGGCATACCATTGGTAGGTCAATGTCTGGCCCGTAGATGGTGCAAGTTCCTCTATTGGGCCGGGAACGTCTCCCCTACATATTACTTCTTCATTGGTTCCATTGGTGCCGTTGGCATGGGTGGTACCAATGGTACCTCCTGTGGCATTTCCACCGTTAATGATGGTCAGGACATTACTGGTTACACTACAGGATTGGCCATTTAAAGTGGAAGTTGTAATTCTTCTGTAGTAGTTGTCCTGTGTTACGGCAGGAGGATCATAGGTAACGGAGGTTGCTCCCGGAATATCCGAAAATGTCACATTATCACTGGAAATCTGCCATTGGTAGCTTACGGCTCCGGAGGCGATCAACGGAAAGTTGGCGCTAAAAGGCTGTGGATCCCCACCATTGCATACTTCTGTAGTTCCGGTGGCCCCGGAAGAAAAAGTAATATTATGGCCGGCTGGATTGTCAAATTTATTTACGTAAACTATAACCGCTGTGGTTATGGCCTCACAAGTGATGCCCTGTAAGGTTGCATTGGCCTTTCTTCTGTAATAGGTCTGTAGCTCCCCGGTATTTACGGGAGTATAGGTAGCTTGATCGGTATTGGCAATATCGGACCAGGTATTTCCATCCGGGGAACTCTGCCATATATAGTTAATAGTTCCGTTGGAAACGGCATTGGTGGTACTGATAATAGGATTTATATTTCCATCGCCACATACCGTTTGGGTCTGGGAAATGGATCCTTCGTTTAAAGTTATTAAGGTAACCAAGGTTGGAAGGCTGGAAGCCTCACAAATATTTCCATTGTTGGTGTAAGTAACATTTCGCCTGAAATAGGTCGATGTGGCCAATCCGGTGGAAAAGCTTAGGTTTTCGCCTGCTTCCCCGTTCATCAAGGTGTAATTGATATTATCCGTTGAGGAATACCACTGGAAATTTACGCCCGTTCCGGCAGGTGTACCATTGGCAACTGTGATGGTTGCCGGGGCTTCATCTTCGCAGACAGCTTGGTCCGCCGATCCCTCGCCACCTGAAATAGCGCCGGCTACAATTATGTTAACCTCATTGGTGTAACCCGTACATGCCATGCCGTTCAGGGTGGAGGTATCCAGTCTTCTATATTTGGTAGACATGGCAAGTACTCCAGGGGTATATGTAGGCCCTGTAGCGGAAGCTATAGGGTTCCAGCTTGTACCATTATCGGTCGAGGCCTCCCATGCATAGGTTAGATTTCCCGGGGCGGTAGTATTCCCTAAACTAATAATAGTACTGGGCGCCTGTCCCGCACAAACATTCTGATCATTGCCAATGATCCCCATATTAAGACTGTTTACAAAAACAGTGCTTGCCGTTGAATTTTGGAAACAGACTTTGGCGTTATTGGAAACAATGGTCTGTCTTCTATACCGGGTAGTTACCGCAGGTGCCACGGAAAAATTATAAACGGCATTGGTTTCCCCGCTAATATTGGTAAAATTACCTGTGGTGGCCGATTGCCATTGATAGCTTATGTTGGGGCCTGCAGCGGTACCGTTGCTTATGGAAATGGAATTGGGCAATTCCCCGGTGCAGATAGTCTGGTCCGCACTTGCGGTCCCTCCGCTGATTTGACCCAATACGGTAATCCCTATTTCATTGGTATAAGCTGAACAGCTATACCCGTTTAAGAGTATGCTGTCCTGTCTTCTAAAAGAAGTGGTCTGTGCAAGGGCAATTGGCTGATAGTCGGCGTTATTGGCCCCTGAAATAGGGGTCCATGAACCTCCGTTGTATTGTTCCCACTGGTATGAAATAGTACCCGATCCGGAGGCATTGGTGTCCGATGTTATTGCCGATGGAGCTTCGTTGTAACAAACAGTTTCCGTACCTGTAATACTTCCTGCTGCAAAATTGGTATAGGTAATGGTGGCCACTGTACTGACTCCTTGGCAACTTGCCCCTGAAACCGTGGTAACCCTTCTAAATTGCTCTGTTCCGGGATTTAGATTGGCACTGGCATTGTAGTTGCTCTGAGTGGCACCACTTATGTTTGCCCAGTTACTTCCGTCGTATTTCTGCCATTGGTAGGTACCGTTGTTTTCCCCGTTGTTTATGGTCAGCAATTGCAATTCATCCAATGAGCATATATTTTGATCGGTGGCCGTACCTCCCAATACGGCAGCATTTACTATAATGGAAACCGCAGGGGTCTCTTTAAAGCAGCTAAATCCGTTCAGAACGTTGGTCACCCTTCTTTTAAAAGATGTTGTGGTCGATAAGGCAGTAGGTTGATAAAAATTGTCCGTTGCTCCGGGAATAAGGTCCCACGGACCTGAATCGTTTTTGTACCATTGATAGGTGGTGGTACCGGCCGGAGTAACTGCCACATCGCCCGAGGTACTTAATTGTTCCGGTATTTGGGTTGCGCAAACATTTTGACCGGTCCCATCCGTTATGGTACCGGCATATATTTCATTTACGGTAATGGTTGCAACGGTACTGATCTGGATACAGGATTCCCCGTTGAGCATGAAGGTGGTCAATCGGCGATATCTACTTGTTCCATTAGGAAAAGTGGGCTTGTCCACGACAAGGATTTCCGTATTGGAATTGGCAATGGCGGTCCAGGTTCCGTTTATATCCTTTTCCCATTCAAAAGTCCTGTTTTGGGTAATATTGGAGCCGGTAATACTGATATTCTGTACGTCGTTGATGGCACAGACCTGTTGGTTTACCCCTGTTCCTCCCGTTAGTGGGGTAAAAGAAATGTTGGCAAGGGCCTGATTGTCGGTAAGTCCATTTAATCTATTGGCGTTGCCTGCCAATACATAGCGTAAAGTACCATTGGTAGTAGTTGCACCGGGGATAAGTTGAATCCTTATATTTTCGATGGTGAACACATCCAAAGAACTTTGGGCGTTGGTGGTTATGGTAACTTCCAATCTTGAGGCATTACCGGGGTCTTGGGCCACGGATGCACTGCCAATATCGCTACCTGTTTCCGAAAAAGTATTGGCAGATATTTCAAAATTGGAGGGAGCCTCTATGAAGAAGGTAAAGGTACCCGATCCGAAATCCGTGGCCAGAGTTTCGGTCAGTACCAAGTTGCCAAGATTTAGTTCGGTCTGTGGTAGGTCGCTGCCGCAGGAATCGAAATCGGTATTCTGCAAACTGCTGGTAACCTGAGCCATGCCATACCAAGCATTGAAACTAAACAACAGAGTTAACAGCAGTAGTTTTTTGGTAGATCGTATCATGATTTTGCCCCTTAATATTATAATCCAAGTGGATTGGCCCACTTTGTAGGAAAGACCCTATAACGGGGCGACGTTTAGATATATTGCGGATATCCATATCCATTAATAGGGACCGGAACGGTTTTGTTGTGAAACCTCATTTTATTGTGGTGAAATGGAGGTTTGAACTTTGGGGTTAGCTGCCAAAGCTGTAATCCTTATACATATTCCCCCTGTTCGGGAGCTAACTTTATAGTTTTGGTCCGTCAGATCATTGACAGCTCAGGATACTTGTAGTTTAATTTTTTCAAAGCCCGATTTGGGAGCGGAGCAAACGGGACAACAGTAATCTTCGGCAATTTCCCTAAATGGGGTTCCAACGGCAATATTCGATTTTAAATCACCGTAGGTTTTATCGTAAACGGTGAAACAGGAACTGCATTGATATACCTCTTTTAAAATATTGACATTGGCATTCTTTGGGGCCTCCTTCCTGGGTACGGCCCTTCCCAATTGATAAAAATATTGTTTGCTCAGTTCCATTAATAGGCCTGGTAATTCCATTTTATCCACTTCTTGGGCGTACACTTTATATTCCTGGGTATTGGGGTCAAAGTTTCTAAAATACAAAACATTGTAGGTAGGCCTTATGGCAAAATCCCTGACCATGGCAGTAGGGGCGTTCTTTTCAATTACAATGGATGAGAAATGGGTCCGTTTTCCCGTTTCATTGCTTATTCCAAAGGTTAGTCCGTAGGTACTGATATCGTTCTGGTCAAAACTTAAAACCAAGAATTTCTTTAATTCCAATGCTTCCATATCATCTACCGGAAGGTGCCAGTTCATTTCCAGTTGGGAATGGCGAATATTGATCCCTTTTTGTCCTAAAAAGCGTTCCAGTTCGGGCCTGCTGGAGCTTTTAATTCCTTTTATGATAAACGATTTCCAAGGCGTGATGCATATTTTCCCGATACTATTGTCCAGACAATAGCCACATAATTCTTTCAGAAAATCCAGGTTGTACTTATTGTTTCGCCAATAGAGGCCCAACCAGTATTGATCCAGCCCCATCCTGTTCATTCCTTCATAATAGGGGAATTTAATGTAGGGGGTCACCAGCTCCCGTTCTATGGTTTTGTTATTGGTATCCAATCTTTTGTTGAGAATAAAAAATAATTCTTCTACATCCGAAATGTCCCGGTATATTTCCTCAATAGCCTTTGCTATGGTGTGGATGTCCCAACTGTAAATCAGGACAGGGTAGTAAACGGATTTGGCCCAATGGGGAAGTTTAATGTTCAGGTACCAATAATCCTCGTTTTCCGAAGCAATGAAATTAAGGTTGCCATTAAAAATAGGGACCAAGCGCTGTTTGGGATCGGTGATGTTTATTTTTAATTTGGGCAGATAATCAAAACCCTCCAGAATATACAGATAAGTAGATCCCTTGAGCCAGTGGGTCATATCAAAGATATCGGCGGACACGTAGGAGGATACAATATTTTGGTAACTTCTATCGCTTACGATGTCGGTATTGAATTTTGATATTTGTTCCAATTGTTCCTCCTTGGCATTTTGCAAGGGGAACAACAGATCTTGGCGCGATCCAAAAAACACCTCTTTCAGCCCCCCTGCCTCCAACATGGTAATGATGTCCTTTAATTCTCCGGGAGAGGTTACCCCTCCTTTGATCAATATTCGGTGTAAATCATCATTCATGGCACTTATTTTTATGAAGTAACTGATTGTAATTGTCTGCGCAAAATGTCCTGTATTTCCGGTTTACAGCTTCCACAACCAAGCCCCGCTCCGGTTTCCGAGCACAGTTTCGAGAAGTCTTCGCATCCCCCATTAATTGTTTCGATTAGATTGCCTTCTCCGACCTGACTGCAGGAACAGACCAATTTTCCTTTTAAGGGCACGGAATTTGTTTGCCCTCGAAGCAGCTCGTTCCGCTTTTCCGATAGCTCGATTTCTTCTTCGATCAACCTTTTAAATTCGGCAAATTCGTTTTTATCCCCCATTAGGATGGCACCTTTCAGGGTATCATCCTTTACGATACATTTTTTGTAGTATTTCTTGCTGACGTCCATTAGGATGATTTCCTCATAACTATTGTCGTTCAACGGGGCATTTACCATACCAAGACTACATAGATCCAGGTTTTCGAACTTTAAAATGTTCATGAGGATAGATCCATTGTAGATACTGCTAAAATCGCCCAAAATATATTTTGCGGCCGTATCGGCCTGTTGCTCGGCGGCCGAGGTTATGCCAAAAAGGGCATTTCTAAATTCGGCGATCTCGCCCAGTGCAAAAATATTGGGATCGTTGGTCTGTAAATATTCGTTCACTACTACTCCCCTTCCCGTTTTAAGATCGGATTGCTTTGCCAACTCAATATTGGGCCGGGTACCAATGGCATAGACAATGGCATTACATTTTATCGTCCTACCGGTTTTTAAGGTAATGGATAGGGAATTTTTGTCATCCCTTTCTTCAAATACGGTACTTACCTCATTATCAAAATATACCTTAATTCCCCTATCGTTTACATCTTCGGCCAATAACCGACTGGCAATTCTATCCAGCTGTCTTTCCATTAATCTTGGGGCGCGCTGAATGATGCTGATATTAATATTTTTGTTCTTAAGTGCTGCTGCCAGTTCCAGTCCCAAAAGCCCGCCTCCAACAATTACCACATGTTGCTCTTCTGAAGGAAGGCCGGTATCCTCTAAATATTTACGTAGCTTATCGGCATCCCCACGTTCTCTCATGGTAAAACGACCGGGCATATTTATTTGTACCTCGCTGGGTACGAAGGCCCTACTGCCTGTGGCCATTACCAGAATATCATAGGTATGTTCAAAACCATTGTCGTCCGTAACGGTTTTGTTATTCCTATCTATTTGGGTTACGCCCAAACCCTGGTGTAGGGTAATATCCAATTTTTCAAGTTCCCCTTTTTTCAGTTTTTCCAGTGCTTCCCAAGAGAGTTCCTCGCTTACATATTCCGGGAGCAATACCCTATTGTAGAAAGGGTTCTTTTCCTTGGAGAAAACGTGGAGCCGGTCCGTTTCATTTTTTTCCCTATAGGTCTGGATAAATCTATAGGCGGCGGCCCCAGCCCCGATAATCACGATCTTCTGTTTGGGTTTTACATACTTTTCTACCTCTACGGCACAATACTTAAAATCGGGTTCCTTGGATACCGGATCGACCAGATCATTGGTCAGATTATTGGCCCTTCCAAAATCATTATTGAGTACTTTGCCCCAATGCATAGGGAGAAAGACCACTTTTTCGCGTATGTCAAAATTCACCTTCACCTTCACCCGTACCGTACCTCTTCTACTTTTTATCACGGCTATATCCCCATCCTTTAATTTCCGCAAATAGGCATCCACTTTGTTCATTTCCAAATATGGATCTGGGATATGGGTAAGCAAACGCCTTACCTTTCCGGTTTTGGTACGGGTATGCCATTGGTCCCTTACCCTGCCCGTATTGAGAATTAAGGGATATTCGGATGTGGTCAATTCCGATTTGTTGTAAAGTGCGGAAGGGGCATTGAAGTGCGACTTCCTGTCGTTGGTAAAGAATTGATGATCCGTAAACAGTCTGGGGGTGCCCATATGTGTGGCGTGGGGTACCGGCCATTGAAAGCTGCCCTCATTTTTTAGTCGCCCATGGGAAAGACCGGATATATCTATTTCGGTACCTTTTGTTAAGAGGCAATGTTCGTCATATACCTCAGCTGCATTTTTATAATCAAAGCCATTATAGCCCATTTTTTGGGCAAACTTCCATAATATCTCAACGTCCGGCAAAGCCTCTCCCGGGGCATCGATGACTTTGGGGAGATAACTTATTCGTCTTTCCGAATTGGTCATGGTCCCTTCCTTTTCCAACCAACCGGCAGCCGGTAAGAGCAGGTCGGCAAATTTGGTCGTTTCCGAATTATGGGAAATATCCTGAACCACCACAAAATTCGCATTTTTTAATGCTTTTTCCGTCCTATGAACGTTTGGCATGCTCACGATCGGATTGGTGCAGATTATCCAAATGGCCTTCATTTTTCCACTTTCCAAGGCGCTGAACATCTCCGTAGCAGTATGACCAGGTTCGGATTTAATGTCTTTCCCGCCCCAAAAATCCGATACTTCCCTACGGTGTTTGGGATTGCCCAGTTCCCTATGGGCTGCAAGTAAGCTGGCCATACCCCCTACTTCCCTGCCCCCCATGGCGTTGGGCTGTCCGGTAAGCGAAAATGGTCCGGCACCGGGTTTCCCGATCTGTCCGGTCAAGAGCGACAGGTTCATTAGGGCCACATTTTTGGACACCCCGATGACACTTTGGTTCAGTCCCATGGTCCACATACTTATAAATGCATTTGCATTGCCTATATACATTGCCGCCTTTTTAATGTCCTCTGTGGGAATTCCACAAAGTTCGGCAGCCTTTTTTATTGAAAGCTGAAAGGCACTCTCTTTAACGGCATCAAAATTTACGGTATGCTTTTTTATGAAATTTCTATCTATTTTTTTCTTTTCTATCAACCAACGTGCAATGGCATTGAAAAGAATAACATCCGTTCCCGGTAATATTTGTAAATGAAGATCGGCAACGGCACAGGTCTGTGTTTTTCTGGGGTCTACTACTATTATTTTTACGTTTGGATGTTTCTCCTTATGTTGTTCCAATCTTCTAAAGAGGATGGGATGGCACCAGGCAGGATTTGCCCCGGCGATAAGGAAACAATCCGATAGCTCTATATCGTCATAGGAAATGGGTACGGAATCCTCTCCCAGCATTTTTTTATAACCTACCACGGCAGAACTCATACAGAGCCTGGAATTTGTATCAATATTATTGGTACCGATAAAACCTTTGGTCAGTTTATTTACCAAATAATATTCTTCGGTAAGACATTGGCCGGAAACATAGAAACCTACACTATCCGGACCATGTTTATCAATAATGCTTTTGAATACGGCAGCGGCCCTGTCCAGAGCCGTATTCCAAGAGACCCTTTGCAAAGGGTGGTTTCTGCTCCATCTCATTTCCGGATATAAGATCCGGTCGCTTACATCCTGGGCCACATAGTTGAGATTCTTCCCTTTGGAACAGAGCATACCTTTGTTTACGGGATAATCCTGATCTCCCTCAACACTGATATTGCCCTTGGGGTCCTGTTGGACCACAATGCCACAGCCAACCCCACAATAGGAGCATATAGTTTTATGTCCGTTCTTTTTCTGCATAAATTTCTTGTATTAAAAGAAACCAAATAAATAGGATCTAAAATTATCAAATTAAGTATAAATACGTAGTAACTTATTGATAATAGTTAGGCAGAATATTGACAAAAAGGCAATAAATGTTGTGGTATATTGGATATTAATGATTTAACACCGACAATGGTGTCAAGGGAGCCTCATACCAAATTAAACTCCTGCGCCTTTTTGGCCAGGTCCATAAGATTGTTTACGCCCATTTTTCGCATTAGATTAAAGCGATGGGTTTCAATGGTCCGTTTACTTTTTTGAAGTTTTTCAGAAATTTGTTTGTTGGTAAGGCCTGAAAGCACGAGTTCCAGGATTTCTAGTTCTTTGCTGGTAATGCCAAAGGAGTTATTTCCGTTTTTTGGGGAATGCCTGTTATCCTGTTTGGTCTGTCCCTGGCCCAACAGATTGTTTACCAAAACATTGGATATGTCCCCACTAAAATATTTGCCTCCCTGGACCACAGTTGTAATTGCCTTTAGGAATTCCGTTTTTCCGGTGTCCTTGAGTAGATAACCACTGGCTCCTGCATTTACCGATTTAAGGATGTATTCTTCCGAATCGTGCATGGAGAGTATGATACATTTTGTTGCGGACGAATGTTTGTTAAGTTCCTCTACGGCCTCTATGCCGTTCATCCCGGGCATTCGGATATCGATGATCAACAGATCTGGTTTTTTATCCAGTACCATTTGAACGGCCTCCTTGCCATTGGAGACCTCACCGATTACTACATAAGTATCATCTTCTTCCAATAATGCCCTTATGCCATCCCTTACAAGGGAATGGTCATCGGCCAATACAATACGTGTACTTTTATCCACAATAGTCCATTCTTTGGAACAAAGATAGGATAAAAATAAAACTAAGTATTCATACGGTGAAAATAGATATTACAATTTTGATCACAGGTCTTATTTACATTGTCTGGACGCAAATTAGGCTATAGGGAAGTGTTCAAAAATTTGGGTTTGATGACCAACATGGCCCAGGCCCAATTTTGGCTACTGGCAGAAGCATCCTCCGCAATGCCTTTTAGTTCGTACATACCATCACTGGCAAACATTTGGGAATAACCCAATTGTAGGGAATAGCCTTTAAATGCATGTGAAAGCACTAGGTCCAATTCCGTTCCCAAAGATTTTTCCCCACTGGGCAAAGCTTCATCCCCACTAAAGTTAAGCAACTTGAGCATTAAGCTCGATTTTTCCCCGATCTTGAAGTTGGCACTCACATGAACATCAAAAAGTCCAACTGAATTGGCATGATTGCCCACGTAGAAATAATCCATAAATCCGTTGAATTTATGATTGGTGCCGTACAGGGGGAAAAAGGCCCCGGTTTTATTGTCGATACCGGCATCATTGCCACTTATCATTTCCATTCCCGCCCCCAAGGTTACTTTGTCGGAGGTCTTATAGTTGAAATCCAGCCCCAACAAATGGGCACCCTCAACTTTTACCGCACCCTGTCTTTCCCCTGTTTGAAAAAAAGCGTTCATAACGGCCCCGAAATTTTCTATTTTATAGTCCAAATGTGTTCCAAAGGTTTGCAAATTACTTATACCATCGGGCGTTGTGCCATCCGCTTTAAAATTTTGGAAGCCATTGTTCAACAGCAATAGGCTTCCACTTAAGTTTTTCCAATTTTGTTTTAGATAGAGGTATTGCATGGTCTTATAGGTAAAGAAACCTGTAGTGTTGTACGCGGTTCCTACCGATTGAAAACCGCTGGGATCGTCATAATCCTGACTAAAGGCCAATCCCAAATCGATTTGAAATTTTTCCTTCGCATATTTTAAAATGGCGGCATCGTGGTTACGTGCCTGTTGTGCCCAGCCAACACTGCCCAAAATACGTTGATCATCGTAATCCAAGGTCTGTCTTCCCAATTTAGCGGAAAAACCACTTCCCAGATCGATATCCGTCCAGGCTTCAAATACCGCAAATGAATTATTTTCATCATCGGGTAGAAGCTGCCTGTTCTCGCCCCAAACCATTACATCTTGAAGGCTTACATAAAATATATAGGCATCAATGGTGTAGCCTGCATTTAAGCGCAAACGGGTTGAAACACCAAATCCGGCATCTGCATCATCTGCTATTAAGTTGCCAAATCCATGGCGCAGTTCGGTACGGGGCCTAAATTCTCCATCCAATGTAAACTGTGCACGGGAAATAGATCCGTACAGTGCTATGACAGTAAATAAAAGATATATTCCTTTCATCTGGTTAAAAAATTTTATTAATGTAAAAATGGGGGCGATAAAAATTTTCTGTATAGATCCATCGCTGTACTGTATTCCGTTCTCCCATATGGGGCACATAGGGGGTAATTTCTTCTCCTATTTATCTACTCCGGACAGTAGGAGTTCGGCCTTGGTCTCGTCCCTCACGGCCTTTTCATCGGCAGTGGCAAACCTAATGCCCAGGGACAATAGGGCGGCACATACTACAAAACCGCCTATAACAAAAAAACCGTTGGAAACAGCTGATGCGGCAGCCGTGGTCTGGGCAGTCTTTACGGCCTCTACGCCCAATTCGCTATTGGCAGCTATGGCAGCACTTTCGGCTATGGCAGATTTGGATTTTAATAACAAGGCGGCCAAAAAAGCCCCTACGTTCCCCCCTGCCCCAACAATTCCGGAAATAGCTCCTATGGCTTTCTTATTAATGAAGGGTACTACAGAAAAAGTAGCCCCTTCCGCCATCTGTACGGTAAGACTGAAGGCAATTAGAAATACCATTCCAAATACCAAGCTAACGGTCATGGAAAAGATAGAAAGCATTAGTCCTTCCATAGCCAGGATCAGGGCAAGAAAAACTACCCTGCCGCGCAGGCCACGAAACTTACCGAAAAGATCTCCGAAATACCCGCCCAATGTTCTGGCAAAAATATTCATGAGTGCAAACGACAGCACCAAGTTTCCTGCGGTTGAGCGATCCAGGCCAAATCTATTCTGAAGATAATCGTCCATGGTGCCGTACACCGTTAATTCTATTCCAAAGCAGGCCGCATAGACTAAAAACAATATCCAGACCCTGTAATCCTTCAATGTAGTCAAGAAGGATACTTCATCTTTCTTTAAATTGGGCATTTTGCCTGTCAACTTCAGTTCTTTAAAATTGCCTTCAGGGGTATCCTTGGTAAAGAAGTAATATATTAATCCCATAGAGAAACAAATAATTCCTGCAATTACCATAGAATACCTCCAAGCTACCTCATCGGCAATTCCAAAACCAACCACTCCTGCTGCGATCAATGGCATGCCCAAGCGGTTGGCACCGCCACCAAGATTGCCCCAGCCGGCCGAAGTGGCATTTGCCGTGCCCACTATATTGGGGGCAAACATTATTGAGGTATGGAATTGTGTTATTACGAAAGAAGCCCCTATAAAGCCGATAAACAACCTGCATATAAGAAATTGAAGCGGGGTCTGTACCAATCCTAGCAGTATTACAGGTATGGATCCAAGTATCAATAAATAGGTATAGCATAATCTAGGACCGTATTTATCACATAACTTTCCTATTAACAATCGGGCAAATACTGTTCCGGAAACCGCCAATATTATGGAGTTCCACTTTTGCGCAGGGGTCAATCCCAAATCTTTGACCACGTCGGGCATAAAAGGAACTATACCGAACCATGCAAAGAAACATATGAAAAAGGCTATGGAGGTTATCCAAAATGTACGTATGGGAACGCTCTTGAAGTTTAAAAGTTCTAGTTTAGTAGCTTTGGCAGAGATAAATTCTTTCATAACCGAATTGTTTTTAGGGTTCCTTATTTTGATTAACAAAATCAAAAATACGTATTATTAAGTATTAATACTTATAAATATTACGTAACATATAAAATAGAGGCTGTTTTTATGAAGGTGAAAAAATATTGCGCCCGTTATTATGGAATTACAATTTCGGTAGTACTCTTATTGGCATATTGAAAATGTTGGGTTTGGGGGTCGTACCTATGTGTGGGGCTGTCTGCTGTAATTCCCCTTAAAAAAACAATGGAAGCCCTGTTGTTCCTTATTAAATAGCTGTTATTATGGATTATTATGATTTAGATCCTTAAGTGAATCCGTATATGGCAAGCCACATTTATAATGAAGTCAACACCTTTCAAAGTTCCATATCCCATATAGTTATAGGGACCATATTTCTTGGGCCGTACCGATTATACCCACTTTTGTTTTTTTTGTACTTACCTATGATTTGCACTTTTTTAGAGGGTAGAATTAATGATTCCGCAATAAAACTACGTATTTATTTTTATAATTTTACTTATATATTACGTAATAATACGTAATATTGTTGCATAATATTTAATTATATGCGTATGAAGACCGTAATTGTTGTTGGAAATGGAATGGTGGGGTACAAATTCTGTGAGAAGTTTGTATCCAAAGTAGGCCAGGATTCCTTTAAACTGGTTGTTTTCGGGGAGGAGCCTAGAGTGGCCTATGACAGGGTGCATTTAAGTAGTTTTTTCGAAAATGGCGATGCCGAACGTTTATCCATGGCTCCCCGGGCATGGTACCAAGAAAATAATATTGAACTCCATACCGATGAGAGGGTAACGGACATCCATAGAAATTCCAAAACGATCACCACGCTTAGCGAGAAGACCTATAATTATGATTATCTGGTATTGGCCACCGGTTCCAGTCCCTTTGTGCCACAAATGAATGGAGTGGAAAAGGACGGAGTATTTGTATATAGGACCATAGCGGATTTAGAGGATATTTTGTCCTATGCGGACAAAATACGGAAGACCGTTAAAAGACCAAAAGCGGCCATATTGGGAGGGGGATTATTAGGTCTTGAGGCGGCCAAAGCGGTTATGGATATGGGAATGGAGCCGCACGTGGTAGAATTTGCACCTAAATTAATGCCCAGACAGTTGGATACCCGCAGCAGCAAGGTGCTCCAGGTGAAATTGGAATCTATGGGAATCCATATCCATTTGAGCAAGGCCACAAATCAGATTTTGGGAAACGGTCATGTAATAGGGATGGAATTTGGGGAGGACGATATATTAAATGTGGACATGTTGGTCATTTCGGCAGGAATAAGGCCCAGGGATGAACTAGGGAAGAGCTGTGGCCTTAAAATAGGCACTAGGGGAGGCATAGTGGTGGATAATACAATGAGGACTTCGGATCCCAATATCTTCGCTATCGGTGAAATAGCCCTTTACAACCAAATGATCTATGGTCTGGTAGCCCCTGGATATGAAATGGCAGGGGTAGCCGTGGATCAAATTCTAGGTATGGAGCATACTGTCATGGCAGCGGAAATAGATATGTCCACCAAGCTTAAGCTCATAGGCGTGGATGTAGCTAGTTTTGGAACCCCCTTTATGCCGGCCGAAAAAGGGCACTCCATTATTTTTGAGAATAAAACGGAGAGTCTTTATAAAAGGATCAATGTAAGCCATGATGGTAAAAAGCTTCTGGGGGGGATCTTAGTGGGGGATGCAAAGGATTATAATATGCTCCTGCAGATGTACCTCAATGAAATGCCCTTGCCCAAAAACCCTGAAAATCTTATTTTGGGAAGTCGCGGTGGAGGGGATGTGTCATTCGGTAGTGCCATGGACCTACCGGATACGGCCGTGATTTGTTCCTGTGAAGCGGTTACCAAAGGGCAAATATGCTGCTCCGTAAAAGATGATGGTAACGAAAGCGTAAAGGCAATTTCCAAAGCCACCAAGGCAACCACAGGCTGTGGCGGATGCAAGTCCATGGTAGACGATTTGGTAAAGGAAACGCTTAAATCCCTCGGAAAAGTAGTTAAGGAGTCCGTTTGCGAACATTTCGATTATTCCAGACAGGAATTGTACGATATTGTAAAACTTAAAAAATTCGAGGACTACGATTCCCTGTTGGACGGGATTGGAAAAGGACATGGGTGTGAGGTCTGTAAACCTGCAGTGGCCTCCATTTTCGCCAGTATCTACAATGAGACCGCCAATAGGCAGGCAACCATTCAGGATACCAACGATCGGTATTTGGCCAACATTCAAAGGAACGGCACCTATTCGGTAGTCCCCAGGGTGGCGGCCGGTGAAATTACCCCAAAACAGCTTTTGGCCATTGGTAGAATAGCACAGAAATACGATTTGTATACCAAAATTACGGGCGGTCAACGTATAGATATGTTCGGGGCACAATTACACGAATTACCTCTTATATGGGAGGAATTGATAGCAGAGGGTTTTGAAACGGGACAGGCCTACGGTAAATCGCTACGAACCGTCAAAAGTTGTGTAGGATCTACATGGTGTAGATATGGAATGGATGAAAGTGTCACTTTTGCCATCGATATAGAGAACCGTTATAAAGGGATACGTTCGCCACATAAAATAAAGGGCGGGGTTTCCGGATGTATCAGGGAATGTGCCGAGGCCAGAAATAAGGATTTCGGCTTTATAGCCGTTGAAGGAGGGTGGAATGTTTATATATGTGGAAATGGCGGGGCCAATCCACAGCATGCACAATTGCTGGCAGAAAAGGTAGACAGGATAACGGCTACCAAATATGTGGACCGATTTTTAATGTATTATATACAGACCGCTCCCCCCCTGACCCGGACAGCCGCCTGGTTGGATAAACTAGACGGAGGTATAGACTATGTGAAGGAGGTTGTTATAAACGATTGTTTGGGTATCGCAGATCAGTTGGACACTGAAATGCAATATTTGGTGGACACCTATAAATGTGAATGGAAAGAGGCTGTTGAAAATCCGGAAATAAGGGCAAGGTATACCCATTTTGTGAATGCCGAAGAAGCCGATGACAACATAGAATTTGTTTCCCTAAGGGAACAAAAAATGCCCAAGGCATGGGTTTAACAATTAAGCCCCAACCATGAAGTGATTTAAACTTTCATATCAAAATATCTTAAATAACAGATAGAACAATATTGCGACCTTAAAAATATAAACAGATGATATCAATTTTAAACACTTACGAGGCGGTACAACCTGAAAAAGTGGTGCTTTGGTTTAAGGCGGCCCCTGTAGCAAAATTTCCAAAAAATGGTGGTGCCTGTGTAAAATATAAGGAAATGCAAATTGCAGTTTTCAATTTTGCCAGGGAAGGGACATGGTATGCCTGCCAGAACCTATGCCCCCATAAAATGGAAATGGTACTTTCCAGAGGAATAATAGGAGAAGAGCAGGGCGAACCCAAGGTGGCTTGTCCACTGCACAAAAACTCCTTTTCCTTAAAAACAGGAAAGCACCTCAATGGGGACTTGAACCGTATAGCCACTTATCCGGTTAAAATAGAGGGCGACTTTGTTTATATTGGTTTTTCTGAATAGCTTTGAAAAAAACCTAAGCGAATTATGGCCTCAGAGAAATTAAAAAATGCCTTCCGCCTATTTGACGGGGCAAATGCCAAGGACCCCAATGTGGAGATTTGGCAGGGAAAGGAGTATCCCAAGGAGTTGTTGTATGCCATGAGAATGACCGAAAAATTACAAACCTTTTACCCTGAAGCTCCGGAATCCCTGCAGTTAACGGCCAGATGCCAACATATCCGTAGGTGGGAAATTCCCAGGGAATCCTACGAAATGAACAGGACGGGCTATTTAAAATGGAGGCAGGACCTTAAAAAATTTCATGCCATAAAAGCGGGCGACATTCTAAGGGAAGTGGGCTATGATGAGGAAATGATAGCTATGGTAGCCTTTTTATTGGAAAAGAAACAGCTTAAAAAAAATATAGAAACACAGACATTGGAAGATGTAATTTGTCTAGTGTTTTTAGAATTCTATTTTGAGCCATTTTCACATAAATATCCCGAGGATAAATTAATCGATATCCTGCAAAAAACATGGCGGAAAATGTCCGAAAAAGGTCACGAAGCCGCTTTAAGACTACCCTTGTCCAAGAAATCCCTAGAGTTGATAGGCAAAGCGCTCAAGACCTAGGGCCTAATTTTTGGGCAATACCATTTTGGGAAATGAACAACGACAAACATCTTGCACCCCTGGATACTACCACCTTTCAAAGGATCCGAAATTGGTATCTATTTGCATTGGCTACTATTGCATTGAGTATCATTGTTGCCCAAATATTGATTCAGCATCATTTAAATTCCCAACTGGACGATTCAAAAGTAATCAACGTTGCGGGCAGACAAAGGGCCTATAGTCAAAAATTGACCAAGGAAGTATTGCTGTTAAAGGAATTGCCCGGTCCAAGGGAGAGAACCCGAACCTTTAATGAATTGAAGGAAACCTTAAATGTTTGGAAGGCATCACATCAAGCACTTCAACATGGTGATATGGCCTTGGGTATTTCAAAGATCGAGAATGAAGAAGTGCAGGTACTCTTTAAAAAAATAAACCCCCGTTACGATGCCATAGTAGGTGCCGTGGAAAATATTCTAACGGATTATAAGGAAACGGGAAAATCGATTCCCAACCCTTTGTACGTTGATATTCTTTTGAAAAATGAAGGTGATTTTTTGAATATAATGGATACCATCGTCAATAAATATGATGCTTTGAGCAAATCACATTTACAGAATTTAAAATTTAAGGAATACCTGTTATTGGCAATATCGCTTCTCATATTGATTTTGGAGATATTCTTCATCTTTAAACCCCTTTCCCTGCAAATAAGAAACACTATCAAGAATTTAATTGTCGCGCAGGGTAAATCGGACGAGAGTACCAAGGAAATTAAAAAACTTTTCAAAGAAAAGGAAAAATCGCTGCAGGAATTGCAGGAACTTAATTTTGTGATAGACAATGCCGCCCTTTTCGCAAGTATCGGAAAAGATGGGAATGTTGTTTTTATTAGCAAAAAGTTCAATGAACTTTTAGGGCGTAAAGGTCAAGATATAAATATGCCGTTATACGAAATATTGACAACGGACGAGGGGCAACAACAATACCTGGCGGAAGTATTAAAAAGCAATAGGAAAAATATAAGGACGGAAGAGATAAAGATCAAGACGGCCAAAGGGGAGTCGCTCTGGTTGGACATGTCCATTATACCAATGCACCAATCAAGCGCCCAACAGTCCACTCTAATATTGTGTTCCGATATCACCGAACGTAAGCGTACAGAGATAAAAGTAGCACAGTTAACGCAGGCCAATTATGAAGAGACCATGAGGCAAAAGCAACTACAGGCCAGTCAGATTGTGGAAGGTCAGGAGGAGGAACGTAAAAGAATTGCCAAAGATATCCACGATGGCATTGGACAAATGTTGACCGCCTTGAAGTTTAATATAGAATCGATAAATCTTAACAATAAGAAAAAAGCGGCCGAGAAAATAGAATTCATTAAAGGCCTTGCCAGCGATTTGATAAAAGGAGTACGTACAGCCACCTTTAATTTGACCCCTCCGGAGCTTAGTGATCATGGAATATTTCCCGCACTGCTAAAAATGACCCTTGAACTCTCCAAGCTTACCGGAAAAAATATACTTTTTGAAAATAAGACCGGGGAGAACATTCGTTTCAATTCCTTGGCGGAGACCAATATTTATAGGGTGGTGCAGGAAGCGGTGAACAATGCCATCAAGTATGCCGAGGCCAACTATATCCTGGTGTCCATTAATTCCAATGACCATATCCTAAGTGTAGTCATAGACGATGATGGCAAGGGCTTTGATGGTTCCATATCGGAAAAGGTACCCAAAAATACAAGTGAGGGGGGTATGGGACTTTTCTTTATGAAAGAGAGGATAAACTATATTAACGGACGTCTTTTTATTAATTCCGTGCCAGGCAAGGGTACTAGGGTCACCATCAATTATAAATTTTAAATAGATGAAACCGATATGTTTAAAATAATCCTTAAACACGCAGCAAAATGATTATTTAAAACAGCAAAGGTTATATGTGACCATTGAAAAACCTGTCTGCCGAACCGGCTGGCAATAAATATAAACACATGAAAATAAGGATAAAAGGAAACTCTATACGCTATAGACTCACCAAAACAGAAGTAGAAACCTTTTGTAAAGTGGGATTTTATGAGGAGCGGACAGAATTCAAGGACCACATTTTTAAATATGTACTGAGGAGCAAGGAAAATATTTCCCATTTGGGGGCCGATTTTGAAAACGGCACTATAACCATGTATTTACCGGAGCAGGATAAAAGGGAATGGGCCAATAGTGACCGTGTTGGTTTTCAACATTCGATTTCTATAGGCAAAGGCAAGGAACTCCACTTACTTTTGGAAAAAGATTTTGTATGTCTGGATGAAACCATGGAAGACCAATCCGATAATTATCCCAATCCGTTGATGGGCAAAAAGGAATAGGTTATTGAAATCTACCTTGGGGCAATCCCGATAGATCGGGACAAGAGGTATTGAAAGGAAATTCAAGTTTGATTTCGATGCAGGCCTCGGAACACCTACCTGTGGCAGGCAGGTTTAAATCTCGATTATCGAGAAAAAGTGAAGCGCCCGATCTTGGACCGGGCGCTTCGATAAATAAAAGTGAACAAACTAACTAAACCACTGAACTATATAAAAAATTAATCGTTCAAAAGTGCTGTAATCTCACCTGCGGAAAGTGCCTTGTTGTATATTCTTAGGTCATCCATGAGTCCGGTCATCGCTGCCCTTCTGTCATCTCCCGCATTGTAGGCACCGGTGCCGTCTTCCCATATTGTGATAGGATAATCATTGGCCACGTCATATAAGGGGCCTGCTACGGTATTCAAATCAAATGAGACGGGAATGGTAGAATTGCTAAATTCAACACCATCGATATAGACGGATAGTTCCCCATTTGTCCTATCAAATACCATGGTGGCCATATGCCATACATCATCTGACAATGCCGGAGCCTGTGGATTCATTTCTGCGGCCCTCCAATCCATTCTATTGCCTCCCTTGGGATCATCCGCAATATTTACGATCCAACCGTGATCCGTTCCATTCCCTGGTGCATACTCATGACCATCATCGGTACACAACAACCATCCGGGATTACCACCGCTCCCCCAATCTTTGTTGCCAATAATGGCTGGATCCGAATCCGTTCCGGCTAATTTTATCCAAAAATTAACACTAAAATTATTAGTGGCAGAAACCGATCTTAATAGTGGATGTAACGGTAATTGTGCATAGGCACCGGCATTAAACCTGGCCACCTGACCCCTGGTAGCATCATTTTCGAATGTAACTTCGGCAGTGGCAGTGGGACCCAATACGGCATCAAATTTATTTCCACTGATATCGGAAAGATCGTTATCAAAAGGAATATGGACCGCCAACTCTGTACCACTACCGGTAACCGTGGTAAAGTTATAGGAACTATCATCGGTTATCCCAATAAATGGATTACCGGCTATATCCCTGACTACCCCAGACCCGAATTGAACGTAATAATTTTTTCCAAAGGCCAATGGAGCCGGGTAACTCACCTTTATGACTTCTTCATTTATGGATACGCCCTCTCCCTCCGCATCTATGGTATGGACGGCAGTGTCGGTATCCGCATCATAAACGATAAAACTACCGGCAGCTGTCTTTACGGCTTCGTTGAATGTCAATTCAAAGGCAAAAACAGAGGCTTCCGTATCATCATTCATAGGAATCGTGGATACAAGTTCCGGAGCTACCAGATCTCCCGCATTTCCTCCAGTCTTAAAGGTCCATGCCTCATTATCGGGCATTCCAAAATATCGGTTTCCAACACTGTCAACAACAATGCCCTTATCCAGAACAACTTTATAATTTCTCCCCGATAAAAAATCCTGTGGGTTAATGGTCATCACCCTGTTCACATTACTTAAGGTTACGTTGGCATCATTAACGTCAAAGACTTGTTTGGCCTCCTCTACGTCCGTAGTAATGGTAATTTTACCCTGGCCTTTGTAAACAATGTCGTCGAACGTAATCACTAGATTACTGTTAAGGGCAACACCATCTACACCCGAAACAGGATTATAACTAATCACATATGGATTGGTTATATCCATGCCACTTTCAAGATTGTCATCATCACAGGACAGTAAAAATGTAAATAAAATAAGGAGTCCGGAGACAAAGGTGCTATACTTGAATTCTATATTTTTCATGATTTATTTTTTAAGGTTGCAATTATTGTTTAAAAATTAGTCAACATCCCACCAAACATGGGTGGTATGCTCATCTGGGCCGCCCAATAGGCCAATGGCCGACTGATAGTTTTCTTCGTTCAAACGCTGTTCATCGGCAGGATATAGGGCCCGTACCGGAATGTAACCGATACTATTCGGTGCCGGGGTAATTGTTGGCACCCCGGTTCTTCGCCAGTGGGACCAGGCCTCTCCCCCATTCAGAAATAGGGCAAGCCATTTCTGGATGTGAATTTTATAGAGCTTTTCGTCCTGGGTACCGGTATACGCCACGCCCTCTTGGGTATAGTAACCGGAAGGTGCTATGACCTGGGCGGGAGTTGGCAATGTAAAGGAATCGGGGATACGGGAGGAATAATAGTCAAATTGATTCCTGATACCGTTAAGATAATAGGTTTCGGCATTCCCGGTACTTATAAATCCTCTTTCCCTTGCTTCTGCCAGAATGAACTGTAACTCCGAATAGGACATTAGGATACTTTGCGCCGCATTCTCAGATGCCAGGTCGGGAGCAAATTGCCTTGGCGCCCATAAGAGCCCAATGGCAGAATGGTTTTGGGATCCCCCGTTCCACTGTTCAACATCATTAATGCTATTGGGAACTCCACCGTATTCTGGTGATCCCGTATTTGCTGATGCAGGGGTGGGCATGGCAAATACCGGCAAACGCGGGTCGTTCAGATCTTGAAGGACCGTGGCCATGGTATTGGAAATCCTCGAAGAAGAGACCCAATCACTTATATTCCCTCTAAAAGCGGGATGCTCGTTGCCCAAATCAGTTAAATATTGAAGTGCGGCCTGATCCGTATCTGAAGTAAACAATGGAAAAGTACCTGGATTGCCTACAATACTTTGCATATCGGCAGATGGGTCCTTTCTGTCGGATTGCCGCATTAAAATACGCAATCGTAGTCCGTTGGCAAACTTTTTCCAGCCTGTAACATCGCCATTGTACAAAATATCCCCGATAACCGTTTCCTTGGAAGTACTTAACAATTCATTGGCCATTTCAAGTTCTGCCAATATTCCCGCATATACGGTTTCTTGGGAGTCATATTTAGGGAAATTAACAGCGTCCTGAGCTTTTCCTGCCTCCGTATAGGGGATAGGTCCGAAATTGTCGGTAATTCCCTGAAAAATCCAGGCCCTTAATACCAAGGCTATACCTTTATAATTGTCCAATCCGTCCTGTTCAGCGGCCACGATCAATTTATCCAAGTCCTTTATTTGGTCGTAGTTGCTCCAAAAGAAACGATCCGCCTCGGCCCTGGTCCAATTTCCATATGTACTGGCAAATTGATTGGCCACCTGATCGGCAACGACCGCAAACCTATCGAAGGAATTGTCCCAGCTTCTATTGGCAGTGGTCCTAATTATTCCGGGCAATAACAGCCCGGGATTGTTCAAGCGATCGGCCGCATTGGGATTGGTATTGATTTCCTCAAAATCTTTGGTACAGGAATACATTACGAACATCGCACTTATTCCCAATATTATTTTAGAAAATATATTTTTCATCATTATCCTTATTAAGATTAAAATTTCAAGCTTAGGTTAACACCTATGCTTTTTGTGGAAGGAAGGCTCATGTTCTCAAATCCGGGAATTAATCCACCACCGGATGTTGCCACCGCTACTTCAGGGTCAAAATGTATATTGCTTTTTGGAGTCCATAGAAATAGGTTTCTGCCCACAAGTGAAAGTCTAACGTCTTTTATGATGTTTCCAAAGGCATTGTCGGGAAAGGTAAATCCAAGCCTAAGTTCCCTTAACTTAACATAAGTGGCATCAAATAATTGGGCCTCGCTAATGTGATCCAATTGGCCTTTGTAAAAACTTCTCACATCGGTCCCGTACACCCCTTCGCTATAAGTACCATCCGTACTGGTAGAATTGGGAACATAATTATCCCCTACCAATGCGGCACCCGGGATATAATAGGGGTTATCGTATTCTTGGCCCACTGGTCTTGCACTTCTGCCTTCTGCACTTTCTATAAGCTGGCCAGCGCCGACACCCTTATTATAGAATCTGGAAATAAATTCCCCTCCGTAACGTATATCTACCAATGCGGAGAGACTTATATTTTTATAGGTAAAGGAATTGGTAACACTGCCTATCCAATCCGGATTGAAGTTTCCAAGGTAGATATCCTCGCTGGTAATTTGGGCACGGCCATCAGTACCAATAATAATTTCTCCGGCCATAGTACCACTTTCAACCCTTTCATATCCAGGGCCCCAGATGGCACCCATTTTTTCACCTACCCTGGCCTGTATGGAGGCATCTTCTCCTGGTGCACTTTGGGTGATGGAAGTTATCCCATCGGCCAGTTCAATTACCTTTCCCTCATTTTTGGACCAGTTTAAGATGAGGTCCCATTTAAACACGTCCCCAATTTGGATCGGAGTAGCGTTCAACATTACCTCAAAACCTTTGTTCTGTATCTCCCCGGCATTAATGACCCTGGAAGTGTAGCTGGTAGAAGCTGCCAATGGAATGCCAATGATCTGATCTTTGGAACGGGTATCATAATAGGTCAGGTCCAGACCCAATCGATTATTGAAAAATCTTACATCGGTACCTATTTCATAAGTAGTTACATTTTCGGGCTTAAGATTATTGTTTTTAAGGCTGTTTCCACTGACCAAGGCATAATTATCTCCCCATGGTTGCTGAAAACCGAAGGTATCTATTAGGTTATAAGGTCCGGTATCGCTCCCCACCTGCGCTATGCCCAACCTTAATTTTGCCAATGTAACCCAATCCGGCATTTTAAAAGTGTTGTTCAGGAGGGCACTGAAAGACATGGAAGGATAAAAATAGGAATTGTTCGATGCCGGTAGGGTACTGGACCAATCGTTTCTTGCGGTAAAATCCAGGTAATAGGTACCTAAATAATCCAAATAGGCAAAAGCATATAAGCTGTTTACCGCTTTTTCATTGCTGGAGGAACTTGCAACAATATTGGCTGCACTATTGGCTATGGTATATACGCCGGGTACCAATAGTTCAGGAGCTTGGGCAAAACTATTTCTTCCCTCAACCTTTAATTGGTTGCCGCCCACGGAGATATTGTAATTAAAATCCTTTCCCAGACTATTTTTATAGGCCAAAAGAAAATCATAGTTACGTTCTTCATAAAATTGGGAAACTTCTTGATATCTTCCGTTTTCGATACCTACGGTACTGACTGCCCAACGTTGTGGCCTAAAATCATTGAACATATCAGTTCCCGCCCTTAGCATAAGGGATAAGTGGTCTGTAAAATCATAGTTAAGACTTACGTTCCCAAATATGCGGTGTTTGTCCTGACCCTTGGTGTTTTCGTATTGGTAAAAGAAGGGGTTATTGTGGTTTTCCCCATAATTGTACTGAAATTGCTTTGTTCCCTCAAAACCCCTTTGCCAATAATCCCGCAGGGCATTAAGGTCCATATTTCTTACGGACCAATTCATAAAATACATGATGGTGTTACGATCATATCCGGTTTCCGGACGGTTGGCACTTGTGGTGTTGACATAACTTATTGTGGCATCCGCCCTAAATTTATCCGTAAAATTATATCCTCCCTTAAGGGCAATGGTATTTCTTTTTAAGTCGTTATTGGGAATAGTTCCGCTTTGATCCAAACTGGTGTACGAGAGTCTAAAATTGCCTTTATCATTTCCTCCGGAGAGTGCCACATTGTTAAAATAAGTATTTCCCGTTTTAAAGAAGTCCCGCATATTATTGGGATAGGCGACCCAAGGGGTCGGGATAACCTCTCCCCTGTTTGGGTTGGCCACATCACCACCGCGCATTCCGCCCAGGGTTGGTGAGTGAAACTGTCTTTCCAAGGTACCCACGTTAAGACGGGGTCCCCAACTTTCATCATAGCCATCGCGAATGCCATCCGGGTAAATAGAGAAACTGGCCCCAAAATTGGAACCTTCATACATACCGTTCAGACCTTGTCCAAAATCATTTTGAAATTTAGGGAATCGCAGTAGGCTCTCCAGAGTGGTCCCGGTGGTTACACTAACTCCTAGACCGGTATTCCTTTTGCCCGATTTGGTGGTGATGACGATAACGCCGTTAGAGGCTCTTGACCCATATAGGGCCGAAGCAGCTGCCCCCTTTAGTACGGTGACCGATTCTATATCGGCGGGATTGACTTCGGCAGAGCTACTGCCATAATCCGCACTTGTGGAATTACTTGTTCCGGCATTTCCGGTAGGTACCCCGTCTATGACATATAAGGGTTGGTTGCCCCCAAAATTCAGGGAACTCTCCCCTCTGATAATAATCCTTGAAGAAGAACCAACACCTCCCGCTGATGAAATATTGACACCGGCCACCTTCCCTGAAAGTGAGTTTACAAAGTTGGATTCCCGTGCCTCGTTCAGATCTCCCCCTTGAATTTCCTGGACGGCATAACCCAATCCCTTTTTTTCCCGACTGATCCCCAAAGCGGTAACTACTACCTCGTCCAGGCTATCGCTACTTTCCTGTAATATAATGGTCAGGTCGGTTTTTCCTTCAAGGGCAATTTCCCTGGTAGAAAATCCAATATAGGAGATCACTAAGACCGCATTGGCATCCGTTACCGAAATAACGAAATTACCATCAAAATCGGATTGTGTCCCATTGGTCGTTCCTTTTTCTAAAATACTGGCCCCCGGCAATGGCGTACCGTCCTGATCGGCCACTGTTCCTATAATTTCGGCCTGCTGAAAATCGGCCACTACAGTTTGGTTGTCCAGATCCCCCGCTCCTTGGGGCTTCTCCTTTACAAGAAATATTTGTTGGTCAATGACATAAAAGGATGTTCCGGAATATTTAAATATATTCTTGATTACGGATGTTACCAATTTATTCTGGACGTTGACATCGACTCTCCTTGTTAAATCAACATCTTTTAATTTATATACAAATCTAAAGTCTGTATTGCTTTCAATCTGGTCAAGAACAGATTTTACTGAAACATTATCCATATTCAAGGTAATCTTTGTGCGTTGCGAATACGATGTATTGGCGTGCAAGGAAAAGAAAGTAGCAAGAATAATAATTGTGCTCAGTTTCATCTTAAGTGAAAGTTGACTAAATGAACCAGATCTTCTTTTTGGTATAAGAAGTTTTTTCATACTTTTATAGTGTTTAAATGTGGTTTTTTTATTTAAGATCACACCATAATAATTCGGGGAATGCGGCAACATTTCCCGGATTTTTTTGTTCTAAATTTTAATTTAAAAAGGTGGGATCCAATGTACTGATTTTGAATCTTTGGTTTTTTCTTTTTATATCATAGGCATAGCATATTAAGTTTAATGAATTGTTATTTCCTTTCCGGTTATGGTAAAATCCAGATCATAGATAGACCTAAAATATTCCATGACCTTTTCAATTGGCGCATTCTTAAAACTTGCATTGAATTTTTCCTGATTGATGTCAAGGTTATTGTTCGTTATGGAAACATTGTAGTGGCGTTCCATTTTCTTAAGGATATTGGCAAAGGTCATATTTCTAAAAACCAGTTCACCGCTTATCCATGAAGTATATAACTCGGTAATCACCTCTTCTGAATCCAAAGTATATTTAAGCTTGTCAAAGCTTCCTTTATTTCCGGGGGCCAGTAAAAAACTGTCGTTATCAAATTCCTCATTTTTGTTATATAGTCCAACAGAACCCTCAACCAGCACCACTTCCGTCAATTCGTCCTCTTCATAGGCGGAAACATTGAATTTGGTTCCCAAGACCCTAATATTTAAATCCCCGGAATTAATGATGAAAGGATTATTTTGATCTTTGGCCACATCAAAGAATGCTTCCCCTGTCAAAAAGACCCGGCGATCCTCGCCCGGGATAAATTGTACCGGATATCTCAAAGAGGTTCCTGCATTTAAATGCACCTTGGAACCATCGGATAGTACAAGTTCAAAATTCCTTCCAAATGGTACTTTCAGGGTATTATAGGTCAATTCATTGGAAGGTGCTTTTGCCGTATATGAAAGCTGATTTCCTTTTTGTCTTCCTACAATATTTCCTTCATTGTCGAATACCTCAGAGGTTCCATCTTCTGCAATGACCTCAATTTCTCCATTCTGAAGTTGTAAGGTGATCACTTCCGAAGCTTCCATATTTTGGTTTGGCGAATCAATGACTATACTGTTATTGGGAACGTATTGGGAATTAAAAAAATAGAAAAGCGTGGCAAGCCCTATAACAATTGCTATTACAGCTGTATATCGTAAAACAGGTTTTATTTTTAAAGAGGAATTACCAATAATTTTTTCTTGATCATTGCCAATGATCATAATTTGCTGGAATATTTTGTCCGCAGATTCGTCATCCATTAATTCCAACGACTTTATTTGGGTTATCAGTTTCTCCAAATCGGGCATATCCAACGGATCTTTGGCTTTTTTGAAATAGAGGATCAATTTATCCAATTCTTCCGCATTGCATTGGTTCAATGCAAATTTTTGAAGTAAAACTTTTATTTCTTTATTATCGATCATTTATGTATCGGCAAGGGTGTTTTACTAGTATACAATCCCCAAAAGGAAAAGTACTAGTCACCTTCCATTTTTTTTCAATAATTTATATGAATCAAAATAAAACGGTGTTTTTTGTTCTGGAAAAGAGTTGGCCAACAAAGTTAAAGAAGTAGGATTCCAAAGCTTAGGTAAGCTATCAGTTGGAACCGGGTCAGCTGGCCATTAAAAAAATAAAGAGCGCAAACACTAAGGTAAAATTGCCATTGATTTCCAAATAGGTTCTTAAAGTATCCAGGGATTTGCTCATATGGTTTTTAACGGTACTTAAGGATATATGAAGTTCAGAGCTAATTTCTTGGTAACTTTTATCCTCTTCACGGGACATGGTAAAAATCAGTTTTCTTTTCGGGGATAGCCTGTCAATGGCCATTCTGCGCATCTGTTCGTATTCCGCTTCCAAAATTTGGTTTTCAATTGGGTTGTACGATTTCTGTGGTTTATTGAAAATTTCGTTCCTAAGCTTTTTATCACTGGCCGCCTTTTTCAGAAAATTGAAGGACAGGTTCCTGGTAATGGTAAAAACAAAGGACTTAAAGGATAAATCTGGATCAATTGTATTTCTGTTGAGCCAAATCTTTAAGAATACTTCCTGGACAATTTCTTTGGCATTGGCGGACGACTTTAGCAGGCTATGACTATAAGCATAAATATCCGGCCTATATTTATCATAGAGACTTCGAAAGGCTTTCTCATTGCCTTTGGAAAGCTCAATGACCAATAATTTTTCAGATATGTTTTCTTTGCAAAGCATGGGCTTTAGTGTTATTGATATCTAATTTGCCACAGGTGTAATTTTATTAGTCACCACTTGGAAAAGTTCATTTCCTTAGGGTAAATCTAATACATATCAACTGCGGTTTTTTATAAGTTGACCATTGATAACGTATATTTTATATTGCCCATACAATTTCATAACACAGGCAAATAAAAACCTTTAAATATGGATTGAAATTGATGTACAATATGGATTATAAACATATTATGGAGTTAATATACAAATTAATTTAACCTATATTTAAAAAATTTGCCAAAAAAGATAAATAACGGAATAGCAGGAATAATTATCATTAAGATATTTTTAATGGGGTGTATGGGGGAATACCAGGGGCGAATGACAAGATGATTGCCCTTTGCCCTTATCAATAATATGATGGGCTAATTCTTAAATTCCTTATGATTTTCTTTTTCTATCTTAAGTGTTTTATAGACTTCGTCTATTATCTCCAATCTATCCGCAAGAACTATCAAGGTGTCATTTACTTCAATTTTGGTCGAACCGCTAGGAGTAATATATTTATTGCCCCTTTTGATCATTGCAATTATGGCATTCTTCGGAAAGCCTAGTTCCACTATTTTTTTATCGGTGGCAAAAGATTCCGAACCTACTGGGATCTCCCTCATTATAGTTTTGGGATCCTCGGAAAACAGCAAATCTGTCGGCGATAATTTTTTTGCCTTTTCAGGAATGGCCACGCCCAACCATTTGGCCACTACGGAGAGGGTAGTTCCTTGAATCAATATAGAGGTTACCGAGATGAAAAAAACAATATTGAAAATCATGTTGGCCTTTTCAATTCCCGCCAAAAGAGGGTAAGTGGCAAATACAATGGGAACTGCTCCCCTCAAACCGACCCATGAAATATAAAATCGTCTTTTCATCCGCATTTTGAAAAAAACCAAACTTAGAAATACACTAATTGGTCTGGCCACAATAATGAGAAACAAGGAAATTAGTAGGCCTATCCCTATATACGGAACAATTTGGGACGGAAAAACCAACAGCCCCAAGGTTAGAAAAAGTACAATCTGCATTAACCAGGCCAGACCATCGAACATTTTTAAAATGGTCTTCTTATGGATCAAATCTTGATTGCCCAAGTAAACAGCACATATATAAATGGCAAGGAAACCATTGCCGCCAACAAAATCGGTTGCAGAAAATGTAATGAACATCAGCGCTATTGCCAATACGGGATAGAGGCCTTCAAAGTCGAGCTTAATGTTGTTGATTATATATTTACTGAGTTTTCCAAAACCAAAACCTGCCGCTCCGCCCAATATCATTTGTTGCAAGAATAAAGGTATAATGGAATATATGCTTTGGTCCTGGTGGACTACCAGGGTCAGGAAAGCAAGGGTCAGGACATAGGCCATAGGATCGTTACTGCCACTTTCCAATTCCAAGGTAGGTCTAAGATTGGTTTTTAAGGCCAAACTTTTGGATCTCAAAATGGAAAAGACGGCCGCCGCATCCGTAGAGGATACAATGGAACCCAGCAGCATACTTTCGTAGACCGTGAAGTCGGTAATCAGCCAAACAAAGGTACCCAAGGATACGGCAGTCAATAAAACGCCCAGGGTGGAAAGTACCAAACCTTCCTTGATAATGGGTTTGACTGCCTCCCAGTTGGTGTCCAGTCCACCGGAAAACAAAATAAAATTAAGGGATACTATTCCAATAAATTGGGCAATTTTAGGGTCGTTGAAATGTATTCCGCCTATGCCGTCGGAACCGGCCAACATCCCTATGGCCAAAAAGAGCAATAAGGTCGGCACCCCAAATTTATAGGAAGTCTTACCAACAATGATACTTATGAAAAGTAGTATGGAGCCGACTAAAACTATATTTTCTATGGTTAAATCCATTGAATGGAACTAAATAAGTATTTGCGTAAAAATAAGGGTTCTTTTTCAAGATTGTATATAAAATCGAATATTGATTTTTCTCGATAATTGAGATTTAAGCCTCCCTACCGCAGGCAGGTTCTCCGACGCTTGCCTGTCCGTTCCGTTCAGGTGGGCCTGCCTTTGTCAGACAGGCGTCGAAATCTAAAAATAAAATTCCGTTCAATGTCTCGTGGGACTACTTTTGTTTGCCCCGAGGTAGTTTTTACCTAAAAAATATCTTTTTATTTTCTTAAACCCTGTTTTAGTGTCCGTTAATGGTTTAATCTTTATAATTCCCCCACAGTTCTGCCTTGGGCCTGCCCGGCGAAGTAGGGTTTCCGATCATACCTCCCCTTGGGGGAGCCTGCCTTTGCCATGCCTCCGGCAGGTAAACCGGTAGCCAGGGTCGGAATAGCTTTTTCACAATTCCGGGTGGGGCAAAATACAAAATTTTGGCTTTTGGCCCCAAGGCCAAAATGATACCGATAGCTATCGGTACGGCGAAATACCTTTACGGCTCTGCCTCGAGAATAGTCGGTTTCTAGAAATTTTTAATTTTCCTTTAAATGGCTAAGGTTGTGTTTGTTTTAATAGCTCGCGTCCCAATAAATATCGGGACGCGAGCTAGTGGATTTACATTATTGTTTTTTCTTTATTTCTTTGCGGCCCAATCGGCGCTGTTCCTCAATATGG
>CBFGWQ010000018.1:0-35362 GCA_965652575.1 uncultured Arenibacter sp.
TACATTAAATCATTGCTTCATTGGTGCATTACTTCATTGAATCATTGGTACATTAATTGGTTACTTTCTTCCTTTTCCTAAAGAAATCAAATATGAACCAGGCTGCCAATAAAATCAAGAAATACTTAAAGTAGGAGGTAGGCTCGCCATCACCGTTTACAGTAGTAAAGACCCTGTCCCACCTTATCTTCCAGTTGCCCATGCCATCGTTAATGCCATCAATACTCATCCATATAAATATGGGGGTTCCTACGATATGGTCCTCAGGAACATAGCCCCAGAACCTACTGTCTTCCGATCTGTGCCTATTGTCTCCCATCATCCAATAGTAATTCTGTTTAAAAGTGTAGGAATTGGCAACTTCGCCATTAATGAGGATCTGATTTCCATTTACCTTAATATCATTTCCTTCATATTCCTTAATTATTTTTTTATAAATGGGAAGTACGTCTAGGTCAATAGGGACCGTTTTTCCTTTTTCGGGAATATAAATTGGATCCATGTTGTCCACAGTGCCTGCATGTGCGGCATCTTGTGGAAAAATGGAAGTATCGGGATTTTTATAAGAAAATTTATTGATAGAGATAATTCCGTCCTTCCCCGTATAATTTTTGGCCTCGGCCTCGGTCAGATTAAAGAGCGCCATGTTCTTCATGTCTTCGGACTTTAAGTAGTCCCTTACCTTTTGGTTGCCCATGCTACCGGCGTAATAGGTATAGGAGGAATCGGATTTTATCTGTTCCAAGTTCATAGCTTGTATTACTTCGGTAGCCCTTTCCTGTTGGAGGGAGCTGTTGGGAACACGGATTACGTTCCCCGATAGGTTATCCCTGCCCAAAAGTGCTATGGCGGCATTGGAAAATTGGCCGTCCACGGTAACGGTGTGCAGGAATTCGGGCTTTGCCCTATAGGGTAAAACCGTTTTTTTTCCATTGATGTATACATAACCATCCTTAATGGTCAATGAATCTCCCGGTACCCCTACACAGCGTTTTACATAGTTGGATTTTTTGTCGATGGGTTTGCGTACCCCCTGCTGTTTTTTAAAGAATTGGTAAACCGTATCCGCGGGCCAACTAAATACAACGATATCGTTTCGTTTTACCTTTTTAAACCCCGGAAACCTTAGGTACGGTAATTGTAATTTGTTCCAGATAGAAGTCTTATAGGTGGCAGGGTCTACATCCGCAACGTAGGACCTGGTCTTGAGTATGGGCAGGGTATCGTGGACCATGGGCGCAGCCACAGTGGTCATTGGTATCCGGGCTCCATAATGAAACTTGCTTACAAAAAGGAAATCGCCTACCAAAAGGGTTTTTTCCAGGGAAGAGGTAGGGATAACAAAGGGTTGGATTAAATAGGTGTGGACCAAAGTGGCGGCCACAATGGCAAATACTATGGAACTGACCCATTCCCCGAGTGCGGTTTTGGGGTGAATGTCCCTATTTTCAATATATTTTACATCCTCAAAATAGTTCACATAGTAGATATACAGTCCAAGGGTCAATATGGCCAGCCAAGTATCCAGCAGACTATTTTTTCCAAAACTTCTAAGGGTCTCTACCCAGACAACGGGAAACATCAATAAATTGATGATAGGGATAAAAAGTAGGATTACCCACCATTTGGGCCTATTGATAATCCGCATCAGGACAATGGCATTATAAACAGGGATTGCCGCTTCCCAGGCTTTACGTCCTGCCTTTACATATAATTTCCATGTGCCTAAAAAATGTACCACCTGAATGATTAAAATAAAAATAATCCACTGTGTGCCGTTCATATCGGTAATTGTTAATTAAGGATCGATGGTTTAAGGTCCATCAAGCATTAAGTCATTTTAATTTGTTCTTTGTTACGTTCTTTAACTAAGGTTTAACACGTCCTTCATGGTGAAAACCCCTGTTTTTCCAACGATCCACTCTGCGGCGATCACTGCCCCTAGTGCAAAACCTTCCCTATTATGGGCGGTATGTTTAATTTCAATGCCATCCACTTCGCTTTCATAAGAAACGGTATGGGTTCCGGGCGTATCGCCGATTCGCTTGGCGGTAATGGGGATTTCCCTATCCCCGGCACTGTCCAATTTCCAACCCTTGTAATCGGTATTGTCAATAACCCCTTCGGCCAGGGTAATGGCCGTTCCGCTGGGGGCATCCAATTTTTGGGTATGGTGGATCTCCTCCATGGCCACTCTATATTGATCTTGGGGTGCCATTAATTTAGCCAAATGGGAGTTCAGTTCAAAAAAAAGGTTGACACCCAAACTGAAGTTGGAGGCGTAAATGAATGCGCCATTATTTTTTTCGCACAATTCCACTGCTTTTTGGTAATCCTGAAGCCAACCGGTAGTTCCGGAAATAATGGGGACATGGTGTTCCAGACAGTTCTTTATGTTTCCATAGGCTGCGTTGGGCATACTAAAATCGATGGCAACATCGATTTCCGAAAAATTGATATCCGTAGCGTCCAAATCAATTTTAGCTACAATATTATGGTTTCTTTCCAGGGCGATCTTTTCGATCATTTTCCCCATTTTACCATATCCGAACAAGGCAATATTCATAAATTAAAACTTAATGGTTAATGCCATACCATATACTGGTTTGGCGGTAATGGCATCCAGATCCAAATATGGTTTAAAATCCATACTAAGGTCGTCATCCACGTTAAATTGCTTTAAATGGGAATCAACATTGGCATCCACAATATTTAGGGCGTACATCCCGATGGTGACCAACAGCCATAGATCCCGGTCTTCCTGATATCTTTTTTGCGCACTTTCCAATGCGGCCACCGAAAAGTCAGGATCTGCCCCTGGAGGATTGGGCGTGCCCAGATCATAAAATTCATCATCCGTAAAACCGGCCTGCCGGCGTTTAAATGCCGTTCTAAAACGGTCGTACAGATCATCGTTGTATATATAGCCATAAATTCCCCCGCCAATAATGGCATAAACCAAGGGGACCTTCCAATAACGTTTGTTATATATTTGGCCAAGCCCGGGAAATACGGCCGAGTAGAAGGCGGCCTTACTGGGTGCCAAAGGATTTATGGCCCTTTTTTTTGCCTTAAGGGTGTCGACAACGGAAATCCCTTCCTTTTTAAGGGAGGTAGTAATGGAATCTGATGCCTGGGAATTGTTTTCTTCCTCCTGTGCTTGTCCAAAGGTGATAAGAAGAATATATATAGCCAGTGATACAAGATATTTACTCACCCGTAATCAATTTTTTTAACCGATTGAATTCTTCCTTGGAATGAAAGGGGATGGTGATTTTTCCTTTGCCTTTTTCAGAGGCCTTAATATCTACTTTTACCGATAAATAATCCGAGAACGCACCCAGGTTTTTACTGATAAAATCTGGGCTAACGGAGGCTTTTTTTGGCTCTTTTCCCGATAGTGCCGTAACCTGGGCATTAGGGGTGCCGCCTTCTTGATAATCCTTTACTGCCTTTTCCGTATCCCTTACCGAAAGGTTTTCCCCTATAATTTTTTCGTATAGGGCAATTTGGTCCAGTTTTTTTTCCACATTGACCAATGCCCTTCCGTGGCCCATACTCACAAAGCCGTCACGTATTCCGGTCTGGATAATGGGATCCAAGCGTAGTAATCGTAAATAGTTGGTTATCGTAGAACGTTTTTTGCCTACCCGTTCGCTCATTTTCTCCTGGGTCAATTGGATTTCATCGATCAATCTTTGGTAGGATAAAGCAATTTCAATGGGGTCCAGATCCTGTCGTTGAATATTTTCGACCAATGCCATTTCCAGGGATTCCTGGTCGTTTGCAATACGGATATAGGCCGGTATGGTCTCCAGACCAATTAATTTGGATGCCCTGTACCTGCGTTCCCCTGAGACCAATTGATATTTATTGAAATCCAGCTTTCTTACCGTTATAGGCTGTATTACCCCCAATTCCTTTATGGAAGAGGCCAATTCCTGTAATGCCTCATCATTGAAATTGGAACGGGGCTGAAATGGGTTTACATCTATGGAGTCCATATCCAACTCTACAATATTGCCCACAACCTTATCGGCATTTTTGTCACTGGCCGATTGAATATCGTTTTCCGGATCTTTTAATAGGGCCGATAAACCACGGCCCAACGCTTGCTTTTTTATCGCTTTCGCCATTATGCTGTCTCCTTGTTTTTTACAACTACTTCATTTGCCAAATTCAAATAATTGGCAGCTCCCTTACTACTGGCATCATATTTAATAATGCTTTCACCATAACTAGGGGCTTCGCTCAATCTTACATTTCTTTGTATGATGGTATCGAATACCATTTCGGAAAAGTGTTTTTTTACTTCCTCCACTACCTGGTTGGACAGCCTTAATCTGGAATCGTACATGGTAAGTACCATTCCTTCTATATCCAATTCGGGATTATGGATTTTTTGGACACTTTTTATGGTATTCAATAATTTGCCCAGACCTTCCAATGCAAAATACTCACATTGAATAGGTATCATAACGGAATCGGCCGCAGTAAGGGCGTTCAATGTTAAGAGTCCAAGCGAGGGCGCACAATCTATAAGAATATAGTCGTATTTGTCCTTGAGGCCACGAATGGCATTTTTTAACATATATTCCCTATCGTCCTTGTCCACCAATTCAATTTCAATGGCTACAAGATCAATGTGTGCCGGGATAAGATCTACATTTGGGGAGGAGGTCTTAATAATGGTTTCTTCGGCGGACTTGGTATGTTCCAATAACTGGTAAGTTCCCAATTCGATACTATCTACATCCAAACCCAACCCGGAAGTTGCATTCGCCTGGGGGTCGGCGTCTATTAGTAATACTTTTTTTTCCAATACACCTAAGGAAGCGGCCAAATTCACTGAAGTAGTCGTTTTTCCTACACCTCCCTTTTGATTAGCAATAGCAATTATTTTGCCCATTATCATAGTAAGTTAGGGGGTAAAAATACGATTATTTAAGTTGTTATAAAATGTATTTTGTTAACACTGGGTGAATAACTGTAGTCTTTGGCGTTAAAGTACGTTAAAGTCGTATAGGATTTGTTGTCAGGCAATTAATGGTTTATTGTTTTTTCGTGAATCACTTATACACAACTTATCAATGGGGCCAGTTACTGTATTATAGAGAAATTGTGGAACGAAGCGCGATGAGAAGGGGCCATTGGTCAAATGTCCATGCCCTTTATCTTTTTTCCCTGTCCGTTGGTCCGGACCTGTTTTGATGTCCGTACCTAAGTTTATGTCCAAGGATATCATGTACTAAGGATTTTAAGAATTTCGATGGCCGTATCGCTTATTTTTGTACCGGGGCCAAAAATTGCCACAGCTCCTGCTTCATATAAAAAATCGTAATCCTTTTTGGGTATTACCCCACCTACAACGACCAAAATATCTTCGCGTCCATAAGCCCTTAATTCCTGCAGTAGCTGGGGTACCAAGGTCTTATGCCCGCCTGCCAGGGAGGAGATCCCCAATACATGGACGTCGTTTTCCACGGCTTGTTTTGCCGCTTCCGCCGGGGTCTGGAACAAGGGACCGATATCCACATCAAAACCCAGATCGGCATATCCGGTCGCCACAATTTTGGCACCACGGTCGTGACCGTCCTGCCCCATTTTGGCGATCATTATCCTAGGCCTACGGCCTTCCTGCTCGGCAAAACTGTCCGCCATTTGCCTAGCTGTCCCAAAGCTGTCATCTCCTTTAATTTCTTTTGAATACACCCCGGTAAACGAATTAATAATTGCCTTGTGCCTCCCAAAGGCATTCTCCAAGGCCTTGCTGATTTCGCCCAGCGTAGCCCTTGCCCTTGCGGCCTTTATAGCTAAAGCTAATAAATTTTTATCTTCTATGGCATTTATATCGGCGGTTATGGAGGAAATTGGCTTCATTCTTTCCTTGGCAATTTTGGTGAGTGTGGAAAGCGTTTGCTGCACTTCATGTTCGTTTCTATTTGCCCTTAGCATATGCAAACGTGCCAATTGCCGATTTCTGACCTCTTCATTGTCCACTTCCAATATTTGAAGGTCATCATCTGTTTTGGACAGGAATTTATTTACACCAACTATAATGTCCCTGCCACTGTCTATACGGGCCTGTTTTTTTGCGGCGGCCTCCTCTATCCTTAATTTTGGAATTCCGGCGTCCAAGGCCTTGGTCATTCCCCCCAATTTTTCTACTTCACTTATAAGGGCCCATGCTTTTTGTACAATCCCGTCCGTTAGCTTTTCTAAATAATAACTGCCGGCCCAAGGGTCTACCGTTTTAGTGATTTCGGTCTCTTTTTGCAGATATAATTGCGTATTTCTGGCAATACGCGCAGAAAAATCCGTGGGGAGTGCCATGGCCTCATCCAAGGCATTGGTATGTAAGCTTTGTGTGCCGCCAAAAACTGCTGCGGCCGCCTCAATGGTCGTTCGGGTAATATTGTTGAAAGGGTCTTGTTCGGTAAGGCTCCAACCGCTGGTCTGGCAATGGGCCCTTAGGGTGAGCGATTTTTCATTTTTTGGGTTAAACTGTTTTACCAATTTGGCCCAGAGCATTCTGCCGGCCCTCATTTTGGCTATTTCCATAAAATGGTTCATCCCGATTCCCCAAAAAAAGGATAATCTTGGGGCAAAATCGTCAATATCCAAGCCGGCTTTTAAGCCGGTCCTAATATATTCCAGTCCATCGGCCAAGGTATAGGCCAATTCAATATCGGCAGTGGCCCCGGCCTCGTGCATATGATAACCGGATATGCTTATACTATTAAATTGGGGCATAAACTTACTGGAATATTCAAAAATATCGGCAACGATCTGCATAGATGGAGCAGGAGGATATATGTAGGTGTTCCTTACCATAAATTCCTTAAGAATATCGTTCTGTATGGTTCCCGAAAGGTCTTTGGGCAAAACGCCCTGTTCTTCTGCAGCTACGATATAAAAAGCCATTATGGGCAATACCGCTCCGTTCATGGTCATGGAAACCGACATTTTATCCAAGGGGATATCCCGGAACAGAGTTTTCATATCCTCTACAGAATCTATGGCTACACCTGCCTTGCCCACATCGCCCACCACCCTGGGATGATCACTGTCATATCCCCTATGGGTCGGTAGGTCAAAAGCTACGGATAGGCCTTTTTGTCCCGCCCTGAGATTTTTTCTGTAAAAGGCATTACTTTCCCCTGCGGTCGAGAACCCCGCGTACTGCCTTATGGTCCATGGTCTGCTGACGTACATGGTGGAATAGGGGCCCCGTAGAAAAGGAGGTATGCCCGCGGCGAAATTTAAATGCTCCAAATCTTCAATATCTTCCCTGGTATAGTTTTTTTTCAAGGGTATTCCTTCTGCAGTTACATACGGCAAAACGGAGTCCTGATTCCGATGATCCTTTTCCGGAACCGATTTGAGTTGCATATGTTGAAGGTTTTTTCTTGGCATTGCTTTTGTTCTTCTTGCTCCGATCTACACTTGCTTTGTAATTGATATTTTTTAGAAAAAGGTAGTATGGCACCTTTATTCGGTTCTCAATCGCTCCTGTTCCCATTCTTCGGACAATCTTTTTTCAAAGACGGGCGCTATCAAGGTTTTTCGGGTATTGGTTTTTACAAAGGGGTACAGTTCCAAACTGCCCTTCATTTTATCCGATCTGGAGGCATATTTATTGGTACCTATGAGGATTTTATCCCCTTTGTTAAAACGTTCCTGTTCCTTGGTGGCGCTTTCCTTTATTTTTTTTTGAATGATATGTTCTTTCAATTGCACCAGAAATCCGCCACCTGCTTCAATCTGTTTAAAAAGGTCCAAGGCCTTGGAGGAGAGTTGATGGGTTATGTGCTCTATATAATAAGTTCCATCGGCCGCATTGTCGACTTTGTCAAAATAGCTTTCATTTTTTAAGATCAACAGTTGGTTTCTGGCCATACGCTCCCCAAATTCATTGTCCTTATGGTAAATGGCATCATAGGGCATATTCAATATTGTATCCGCTTCGCCTAAGATGGCCGACATACATTCCGTTGCGGTACGGAGCATATTGGTATTGTAATCGTACAAGGTCTTATTTCTCATAGTGGGCGTAGCTATAATATGGCAATGTTCCCTGGCCCCATATTCCCGTGCCAGGGTTCCGAACAAAATCCGAAGGGCCCTTAATTTTGCTATTTCAAAGAAATAGTTGCCCCCAACGGAGACCTTAAAGGCTATAACTGTACTTTTTAGCTTGTCCTTATGGTGGTCATTAATATAATTTAAATATTCATTGGCGTGAGCAAGGGCATAGGCCAATTGCTGTACCATATTGGCTCCGGCATTTCCATAGAGGGCCACATCCACCCCCAAGGTTTGGGCGTGATTTAAATTTAGGATTTCCCCTACTATTTTATGGTCTTGATCCAGGTTGAAGCGCCAATTGCCATTTCTGGCCAGATGACCAATAATATCGATATTGGTAAATACCTTGCTATGATGGTTTTCCGTTGCCGTTAAAAGTGTTTTTACAAAGGCAAAGGATAGAAATTGAAGGTTAAAATGGATAGCGGTTTTGCTGAGGTCGATTTCATTAAGTAGTCCATAAATATCTATCCCCGAGGAGGGAATGGTAAAATAAATACATTCGGCTCCTCTTGATATGGCATCCAGGGCTTTCTTGTTGGCCATTTCGGCATTTCCGGCATATATTGCCTGTGCTATGCTCCAGTCGTCATCTTTGGATTTTAAGGAAGCCCCCTGCACCCTTAGGTCTTCGGAGTTGTAAAACGGTTTTACCTTAATGCCTTCGGGAGATTCCCAGACCAAGGTATTGTTGTAATCCCCGCCCTGCAATTCAAACTGTATCTTTTGTTTCCAGGCTTTGGATGAAATCTCTTGAAAATCGTCAAAGAGTTGGGACTTACTCATCATTTTTGGTTTTTACACTATCCTCATATTCTATTAAATAAATTTCTTCATCCTTCTTTTTTAGATAATATTGCTCCCTTGCAAACTTTTCCAACTCCTCCGGGTCCGAAAGCTTTTCTATAATTTTTTTATCCTTGGCTATCTCTTCATGAAGAAATTCTTTTTGCTTTTCCAGATTATCGATCTGCTTTTTAAGCTCCCAGTGTATGAGAAGGGAGTTGGTATCAAAAAAGACCATCCACACTACAAAAACGGTCAGCACCAATACATACATATTGGTCACCACCCCAAACCATTTTTTCTTTCTTAATCCTTTTATACCCATTGGTGATCAGCTTAATTTTTGGTTGATTATGGTCCTTACTATGTCTACCGCCACTGTATTGTACCTGTTGTTTGGAATTATAATGTCCGCATATTCCTTGGTAGGTTCAATAAACTGATCGTGCATGGGCTTTAGCGTGTTTTGATATCGTGTTAAAACTTCGTCCAAATCCCTGCCACGCTCAGTGATGTCCCTTTTTAAGCGCCTTATCAAGCGTTCGTCCGAATCGGCATGTACAAAGATTTTGATGTCGAACATCTCCCTGATCTGGGGATTGGTCAGGATTAGGATACCCTCTACGATCATCACCTTTCTTGGGTAGGTTGGAATAGTATCTTTGGTCCGGTTGTGTTCAACAAAGGAATAGACCGGTTGGTGAATAGTGTTTCCTCTCTTTAAATCTTGTAAGTGGCCGCCCAGCAATTCAAAATCTATGGCACGTGGATGGTCAAAATTTACCTGTACGCGCTCGTCATATGATAAATGGGACAGATCACAATAATAGGAATCCTGGGAAATAACACCCACTTCCTCAAAGGGCAGTTCATTTATTATTTGATTTACCACGGTAGTTTTTCCACAACCCGTTCCACCGGCGATCCCAATAACCAACATGTATTTCTAATTTGTTCCAAAAATAACAATTTGCAATTAAACCGTAATAATTAAAAATAAATACCAGCTGCCTTTATTCACTAAATGAGATTTAATCCCGATAGATATCGGGATTGCCCGAGGTGTTGTTCACTTATAATCTTTTTATCCGCTTTCAGCGTAGGTAAAGGGAGTATATAGTGGACCATAATTGGGGATGGATTTTATTTTTCACAAGCTTTAAATTATTTAACGGATAAAAATCACAAACTGCTAAAATTAGCGTTATATTATCCGAGTATTTTTTTGTTGAAGTTGGAAAAAATTAACAAGTATCCAATACGGATATGGAATATCTTTGAAAGTTTTTGAGGGCAGTTTTTTTGTGATTTAAATTATAGTTGCTTAACTAACAGTATTTATATGGTGGGTATAACTTATTTTCAATTGCGGGCGCATAGACTAGGAGTATTGTGTGCCGTTTTATATTCTGGTTTCGCTATAGCTCAGAAAGACCTGCCCATTAATATAGACAATGCCAAAATAAAGCCACTTCCAAGTTTGGTGGACAGCGACTTGCAAAAAAGTTTGGAAAAGGAACTTATGTCCAATCCCAACTGGAAATCCCTGATGGACAAAAATAAGATGGCCGTTGGTATAGTGGACCTGTCCAATCCTGAAAATGCAAAATATGCCAGTATCAACGGGGATTATATGATGTATGCTGCCAGTTTGCCCAAAATTGCGGTACTCCTCTCCTCCATGGATGCCATTGAAAAAGGGGAACTCAGGGAAACTCCCGAGATAAGGAAGGATATGCGGTCCATGATCAGCAGATCCAACAACGAGGCCACTACCAGAATGATCGATCTTTTGGGATATGAAAAAATCCAGTCCGTAATGACCGACCCAAAATATATGTTCTATGATAAAAGTCGTGGCGGCGGATTATGGGTTGGTAAAAGATACGGAAGCGGGGGGGATACCAATAGGGAACCTTTAAAGAATTTGTCGCATGCTGCCACAGTAGACCAGGTATGCAGGTATTATTACCTATTGGCCAATGGGAAATTGGTGAATAAGGGGCGTTCAAAACAAATGTTGGATATAATGGGAGATCCTGAACTGCATCATAAATTTGTAAACACCTTGGACCATATTGCCCCCGATGCCAGATTATACAGAAAGTCGGGCTCCTGGAAAACCTTTCATTCGGATTCCATTTTAGTATGGGGAAATACCCCCAATCGCCGCTATATTTTGGTGGCCCTGATAGATGATGCCGGAGGTGAACAGATCATTCGGGACTTGGTCAGGCCTGTGGAAAGGGTATTGAAGGCAGAGCGGCAACATTTTGCCGTTAACTGACCCCGTAGCATATTTCCTTTCATTATTCGTATAATGTCTGCCAATAAAGTAATTTTGGCCCTGATCTTCTATGGAGCGGTTCCGGGTAGAAGTGTTGTTGGATATTACTAAAGCGTATGAAAATTGAACTATCTTATTTCATTTGTAAAAACGTTTAAGACCTACATTCTAAAGGCATTTGATCTAAAGGAGGAGGAACTGACCAAAACACTTCTGCTCCAATTAAATATTTTTCTCATTATTACGGTTCTATTGATAGTAAAACCTACTATCAATTCACTTTTTCTATCCGAACTTTCTTCAGATGCACTGCCTTTGGGCTATGTTTTAACCGCAATAATGGCCGTAGTGGGCTCTTTTTTTTATGACAGGGCCTTGGAAAAATATCCCTTGAATATTATTGTGGACCGCACCTTGATCGGATCCGTTATTTCTTTGGGAATATTTGGAATGGCCTTAAATTTTAATCTCGGTTATGGTTTTGCATTGTACATACCCTATATCTGGGTGGCCATTTTTGGATTGTTGACCGCTTCCCAGTTTTGGGTAATGGCCAATCTGGTCTATAATGTTCGGGAGGCCAAGCGTGTATTTGGGTTTATTGGTGCCGGAGCCATAGGCGGAGGAATATTTGGAGGTTACCTAACCTCCTTATTGACCAATATTCTAAACTCCGAGGATCTATTGTTTGTTGCCGGTGCCCTCTTAATGTGCTGTTTGCCCATTACCCGTTATATCTGGAAAAACGAAATATTGAAACTTAACCCTTTCCAGGTTTCCAATCGCTCCGATCCCAAGGCCGAGTCCCCTTTTAGGCTGATAAGGCAATCCAAATTACTTAGCTTGATCGCAGTGGTTATCGGAACAAGTGTTTTGGTGGCCAAGTTGGTAGATTACCAGTATAGTGATTATGCCTCCAAGTTTATTAAGGATCAGGATGAATTAACCTCTTTTTTTGGGTTTTGGTTTTCTACCTTGAGCGTTATTTCATTGTTGATACAATTATTCCTTACCAAACGGATAGTAGGTACTTTTGGCGTAGGTAAATCCCTTTTATGGTTGCCCTCGGGCATATTGTTGGGGTCTTTTTTGCTATTGATACTGCCACAGCTTTGGGTAGTGGTATTTATTAAAATTGTGGACGGAAGTTTAAAGCAGTCGGTAAATAAGGCGGCCACGGAACTACTTTCCATACCCATCCCGATAGAAATTAAAAAAAAGACCAAAACATTTACCGATGTGGTCGTAGATAGCATAGCTACAGGGATGGCGGGCTTTATTCTGATTTTTTTTATAAACGGTCTGGAAATATCATCTACCTACATTAGTATAATCATTATAGGACTAATTTTATTATGGTTGTATTTTATATATCATTTGAGGAACGAATATATAATTTCCTTTAAAAACTTATTGGAATATAACCCTACAAGAAAGGGGAAGGCGGCCAAATCGGAAATAAAGGTCACATCCATTGTAGAGACGGTAATCAGGGTATTTGAAACGGGGAACGAGAATCAGGTTTTGCATATGTTGCACAAAACATTGGAAGTAAAGGACGAGCGTTTCTTTTTTGCAATTAAGGTCCTGTTGAACCACCCGTCTGCCAAGGTGAGGACTTTGGCCATTGAAAATCTCTATTTTTTGAATACGGAAAATTTATGTCCGGTCATAGAGGCTATGATCCATGACAAGGACCAACAAGTGACTACCGCAGCTTTTCGGTATTTGTTGAAAAAATATCCAGAAGACCCAGTGGAACTTTTGGATAAATATTTATCGGTAGAGGACAGCACCATTGCCAATGCCTCCCTGGTGGGCCTGTCCATGGAGTTGCGGAATAACAGGGTGATGCAGGACCGATTTTGTTTGGAACAGAGAATTGAAAATATCCTTGCCCAGTTGTCGCAGACCAATACGGATATGGAAAGGACCAATAAGATCCTGGCCGTACTTGAAACTATTGGAAATGCCAAGGTGGAAAGTTCCTACCCTTTTATAAAGGCACATATATATTCCGATAATGCACTAATTGCAAATACCGCTATTTTGGCGGCGTCAAAGACCTTGGACAAACAGTTTATAGACCTAATTGTTTCCAGGTTATCCGGTAAGGATACCCGAAAATCGGCCATCGAGGCCCTCTGTTTTTATGGGGAGCCCATTATAGATATTTTGTTCGAAGGATTAAGAAGGGAGAGCGTTGATCCGGACGATAGTGCCTACGTGGTCATGGTTATTGGAAAATTCAATTCACAGAAGGCCATAAATACCTTGATGAAACTTACAGGGGATATGGAGCATACGGTTAAAATAGAGGCTATTGAAGCCCTTAAGCACCTAAAGTGGAAAAATCCCCATCTTAAGATCAGGGATAGGTTTATAGTGGATAGGATCTTGGACGAATGTCATCTGTACCAAAATACCTTGTCCGTAATCCATACCCAAATAGTATTGCAGTACAGAAAGAACTCCGAAAAACAGGAGACCAAGGAAGAAAATGAAGCCAGGAACGGCCTTATACATTTGTTGGAGCTGAGGTTGGACCGGCAGTTAAAACGGATTTTTCAATTTTTGGGTGTAAAATACCCTCCCAAGGATGTGGATCCCATTTTAAATGCCATACTAAAAGGAGAGGAGGAGCAACGCATACATGCCATTGAATTTTTGGACAATATCCTGGATGTTCAGCTCAAAAAGGAATTGGTCCCTGTTGCGGAATCCATTATACAAGAGGGTGTTATTTCCGAAGAGAACCTTAAAAACCTCAATGTAAAGGTCCTTAGTGAATCGGAAAGCTATTTGGCCCTATTAAAACGAAAGGATATCAAGTTAAAACTGGCCGTACTTTATTTGATCGAAAGAACCGGGGATCCCAAATTTATCCCCCTTTTGCAAATGGTTTTGGGGGATTCCAATGAAAAGGCACGAAAAAAGGCGGCCGAAATCCTGGGTAATTTTCAACAATATTAGCGTCTAATTATTTTGTCTATGCTACTGGCCAGGGCCATGTGGTCCGTCGCCGAATTCTTTCGCAACACGTTGGTCATGAGGACCACCATATATTTGCAATTGTCGGGATGTTCCACAATGGCCACAGAATTCATATAATTGGTAACATTGCCCATATATTTTCCACAGGCTTCACCCGTACTTCTATCACATTTATATAAACTCCCGGATTTAAAATAAACGGCCGCTGGCTTTAGGGCCGGGGATTGTGCGTACCTGATCCGTCGGTCCGTCATATACATAAGGCGTTTCATTTCCAAACTGGACTCTTGGTCCACTACCTTGCCCTGCTCCAACTGTATCAGGAACTTCATCAGCCCCAAGGGAGAGCCTATACTGCCCCCCTTATCGCCCACATAGCGGTTGGGTCCCGAAGTAAAAAAACTCCCCAAGCGCCATTCGTCCATAGTAATTCCCAATTCCCGTAAGGGAAGGTTTACCACATTGTTGGCCAAATCTGTCAGTTCCTTTTTTGGGGTAGTGGTGAAGTAGGCATCCGCCTCTTCCTGGCTCAGGGCAGGGTAGGACTTTCCGAAGGCCGCCATCAATAAGGCTTCCCTCCATACAATACTGGCTGCACCGTTATTGCTAACGGAAAGCATATGGTCCGCCCATTCGAAGAGGGTAAAAACATCACTGGCAATGACCTGTCTTTTCAGTAGTTTATGGTTTTCCAGATTAAAAATGGGCACCGTGTGCTCATCTGTCAGACCCCAAACGCCGGACTTCACGGATTTGGACCGTAAAAGCTCCAATCGTTTTTCAAAGGAATCCGGATATATCTTTTTTAATTGTGCAAACAAGGCTGCCATCACGGCCAGTTTACCAACACTTCCCGGTTGATATCCGGCAGTTTCGTTTCGCTTGGCGTACCGAACACTGTCAATATCCGAAATGTCCAATACGGCAATGGAATAACTCTTGTCCAACCCTCTAAATAGCGTGTTGATTTCCTTCTGGAATTGTTCGTCTACACTTAGGAAGGCAGCAGTGCTGTCCTCCTTTTTGGATATTAGGTTCAGTTCAATATCCATATAGGACTTTTGGGCCCCTGGAGGAATAACGGTAGTCGACTTCAGTTCCCCACTTTTAACAAGTTCAAGATACTTCAGCCTCTTGATTCCCGTATGCAGGTAGCCATCTATAGGGTAATAGTTCACGGTAGTAAAGGCTGAACAAATCAGTAGTAAAACAATATATTTAAAACACTTTTGCATCTTCTATTTTTTAGAAAGGGGAATGCTTTTGTCCAAATCGATTTTTGGAGTAATGGATTCCAGATATTGGGAACTTAACGCTTTTTTATTTTCTACAAAAGGGCGTATTTGAAACAGCCACAACTTATTGTCTTGGAATCCCAATTCCACATCATAGGCCCCTTCATAATCCGATTTGGTTTCCGTAGCCATAGTTTCACGGATTGTTTTGGCCAATGCCCTTATTTCATCAATATTTTTTTGGTTTAATATAAAATTTTCAAAGGTGGATATCCGTCTTTCCGTTCCCCCTGCAACCGGAAGTCGGTTGTGGTACATTTCCCTGGCTGGAGCCAAAAGTTGGGTGCCACCAATATCCCTGATCAGATAGGTTTCTGCCGATTGGCCATCTACGGCACCCCCGGCACCTCTGCTAAAGGCTATGGTAAGATCATTTGGATTGCCGGAACTGATGCCCTTGGTGATCAATACCCCCGAATAATCAACATCCACACTTGGGATAATCAAAATAGAAGGGAATACATTTTCAGGGTTCAGGAGGTATTTCTGGCGCCATTTAAAACTGCGTTCGGAATAAGGGGAAGCCCATACGTCCTTAATTCCGGATATAATTTTTTCCCTGGCGGCCACATTGAATATAGTGAGGTTTAATCCGGCCCCCGTAAAATTCTTCAAATCCTCCATGTTGGTGTCGCTTCGTAGAAAAACCGGAATTTCGCCAATTGCTTTCCCCAATACCTCTTGAAACCCATTTTCCAGTTGGGTTATGAATGCCGACTTTATTGGCATTTTCTTTATGGCTTCCCTCAGGATTTCCAGTTGCCTTAACTGGTAGTTTTCTACCTCGCCTTCCGGGATGCCCTGGGAGCGCATGGTCTCGGCCTCATTGAAAGTAGAGTTTAAAAAATCCCAATAGCTGCCCTGCCGATCGGGCATGGGCTGGTCCATATGGTCCCTGAATATTCCAAAGGGAATCACCAGACCTTCGACCACCATGTCCGGAAACATTTTTTTTAACTGTCCCAAATTGGCCGCTTTTGGTCCACATAGTTTCCCTGAATCATCGGCGTCCACAGCTCTTAGGTTTAGTATGGCATTTTCGTCCAAACGTATGTTTTTTATGGGTACTTCGATTCTTTCTTCTTTACGTTCGGCCTTCATGAACAAGTTACGTTCCTCTTGGGACATATCTTTTTCCAGCTTCATAATAACATTGCCCTTATTGGAAACTGCATAAAATACCTTTTCCCCATTATATTCTTGAAGGCTTCTAAGATGTTCATCGCCCAGGGCAGCATTGGGGATGCCCATGTTTCGGGCCAATAATTGCACGTGGGATACCATGTTTCCTTCAGAAACCGTAGCAATTCCTGCTATGGGCTTAAGATCTGACGGGGGGCGTTGAAAAATATAGATTTTATCGGAAGATACCTCAATATCATCCGGAGAGCCGTTAATTACTACCAGTTCGCCAAAGGCATAACCTGGGTTTAGACCTCGTATGCCACTTTGATTTTCCAGGTGCATCACCCTATTGGTCAAAGCGGATTCCCGGGCAATGATATTGCCCAATTCTCCCACGGTTTCACCTAAATAGAGGGCAATGGAACCACGAATTTTATCATCGATAAACCCATACGCCTTAGGTTCAAAAGCGGTATATATGTCCACTATTTCCCGATAATTGGCCTTTACCATGGAAGAGCTCCATTCCACTTCCCTTCGTGCATTTTCCAACACAGTGGTTAACTGTCCTAAAGACATGGCATTGCTATTGGATCCCTTTAGGGATAGGTTGAGCTGTTCCCATTCTGCCAGTTCTATATATCCGGCACCGGCATTCGCCATGCCCAAATAGCAGACCTTGTCCAACAGACCGTTTAGATCTTCCGGTCGCCATTGGGGAGCATTTTTAAATATTATTTCTTCCAATTTAAGGGAGGCGTCCAAAAGCTGAAGTCGGGCCGATGCACCTACCTCCGTTGGAATGGCCTGTCTTATATCCAATAGCAATTCGGCTGTTGCAGGAATAAGTGTAGCTGCATCTGTTTCCCCGCTATAATTGGTGGTAAAGTTCTTTATGGAAGCCCCGATAGGGCTATCACGGACAAGGGGAGTATTTTTCTGTATTTGACCAATATCTATCGGTTGGTAGAAATGGGCCATGGTAGCTATCAGGGCATCCATTTTTCCTTTCACCTCAGTGGTCAGCTTGTTGCTATTTTTGGATCTAAATTCCTTTACTTTATCAATATCCCCGACATCGGGCCTACTGTGGATCTTTACCCTTAGGTCCATAAATTCCGGGATTAGATCCGATATTACTTTTGAATCGCTCCTTATTTTTTGGGCTAGATTGTCATCACCTTTATGGGGTATGTCCTTGAGGGACTGGCGGATGAGATAAAAATTTTGGGTCAATTTTTGAGTGTCGGATAACAGCCATTTATAAAAATCCACGCCCCAGGCTTCTTCATCCTCTGCCTGGGTGGCCCCGCGATAGTACTGCCCTTTTTCCAGAATCCAGCCATTATCAACAGTTCTTAAATATTGGCCCAATTGATACTGTTTAAGACGGGAATGGTTGTTTTCTGCATCCCAAAATTCCTCCTTGGCAGTATAGGATAAAATTTGGCCCAAAAAGAGGTGATTGCTCTTCCCTAAATCGATAATGGAACTTTTATAGGTGGCGTGCTGTACCCCGGGACCAATATTATCGGGACAGGGGTCTTTGGGCGGGCGTACGCTTCCATCCGTACAGAACCATCGAATTTCCTTATATGGCCCCCGGATATCCTTCTTGTAAGAGTTGATCAAATCCTTTATTTCCTGATTGGCCAATTTTTGTCCGGCAATTATTAATGGAAAGCAAAATAGTAGGATATATATATGGATATGTTTTTTCATAACGCTGCAATGCCTGTTCAAAGAGAGACCAAATGTAATACCAATTCCAATGCAAACAATGAACTCATCTTGACTTTTTCTATTCCCTGCAAAATCATCATTTTGCACCCTAATTTTGTCTTTCCCGCCTTGCCGGCAGGTTCTCTCACCGTAGCACTGCTATGCTGCTTCCAAAAGCCTTTATTAGGGTACAAAAGCATAACTTTTCGGTTGAAAACAAAAAGTCAAGATGAGTTCTATATATAATTATGCCTGGTTTTTACGGCCTAATCATAAAACCTTGCTATGGGGGCGGAAAATAACAATTGTAATGAATAGGGCCTATATGGCTATAGAAGGTAAGAAAATGAAGGAAGATTTACAAATTGTTTTTTGGGCTTACCATGGCTAGGGTCTGTGGTCTATGACCATAACAGGTTTTCTGCTCATTTTGGGGAATTGTAATTCCTGAAGGGTTTTTAAATCGTGGAATTCAATGTTGGGGAGAACCCTTAGTTTTGCCCTAAAATGGTCTTTGATACTCTGTAATAAAGAATTGGTAGGATTGGAAGTAGCTATTTTAATGCAAATTTCGTCCGTACCTATGTCGTTATGGCCAATTTCGATTACAAAGGCGTCTATTTCGTTAAAAGCGTTTAGGACATTGTACATTGCCGGTGGATACAGGGTAGTGCCCTTGTATTTTATCATTTGTTTCTTTCTTCCTATAACAGGACCCAAACGTGGGGTATTTCTTCCGCAGGAACATTTGGAGGTGTGCGCCTGTACGATATCGCCGGTTTTAAACCTGAGCAGGGGCATTCCTTCCACACCCAGTGTCGTAATGGTCAGTTCACCGGGCATTCCTTCTTCAACCTGTTTTTCCATATCATCCAAAATTTCAATAATGATCAGTTCCGGATGATGGTGGCCGCCCTGTCTTGCCGTACATTCGGTAAAAGCCGTACTCATCTCCGTGGAGGCATAGGTGGAATAAAGGGGAATGTTCCAATCCTTTTTTATTTTGGCGGCAAGGGTATTCAAGGAAAAATCCTCATTCCTCAATGGTTCCCCTATACATATGGCACCTTTAATCCCGGCCTGGTTGGGGTCTATTCCGTGCTGATGGGCGTATTCTATCAATTTTAATAAAAAGGAAGGGACAACAATAAGATAGGTAGGCTTAAACTTAAGTATGGAATCCCATTGAAGTTCAGGGATTCCGGCGCCGACCCTAATAATTCCCGCGCCCAGTTCCCGAGCTCCCAAAAAATAGGCCAAACCGGCCATGAACCGTCTATCTATGGTTGTTGTTAGTTGTAAAATATCATCGGCAGTAACTCCGGCACAGGCAAAGGATATCGCCTCGTTATAGGCCAAACGGTCAAGGTCGTTATCCGTAAGGGCAAAGGTCACCGGTTCTCCCAAGGTTCCGGAGGTAGTTACATAATCTATTATCCTATGCCTATCAACACAAAGAAAATCGTCATTATATTGTTGTAGCTCTTCTTTGGAGGTTGTGGGGAGTTTGGTGAGATCTGCCAGGGTCTTTATATCGTCGGCCTGTAAGTTATTTTCCTTAAAAATCCTTTTATAGTAGGCGGAGTGTTGGGTGATATAGTCAATAAGCTCCCTTAAACGCTGTTCCTGCAACTGTTGAATTGCCTCTGTCCGTGCTTTTTCTATTTCAGGGATCATTGTTTTAATTTACGTTTTAATTTGCGAATATATGAATGTACCTCAGTTTTATCCGGAACTGTAGTAATTTCTTTTGTACCGGCTTCCGTAAAGTTGTTCAGGGCCGCCCTATAATATTTTTTATGGTAATTATAGAGGCCTGTCCAATAATGGGTTTCCCAAAATTCAGGATTCGATCTCTTAAATTCTTCCAGAAATTCAGGGGTCAGATGTTTGTTGTTTGCAACTGCCCGTTTTATTAGATCGATTTTTATGCGATATTTTTCATAGTCTTGATAGGCCTGGGTATATAGAAAACTATCTTTTTCAATATTTTTAGTGGGAATGGAAAGGGCAGATCCGCTCTTGGGGTTTAAACTGTCCTTAAAAATTTTATTTAGATCGTAGGCCACAAATTCTCCCAATTGGTACGGATTTGAAGAAACCCAGACCAGCCGCTGCTCTGGCTTAAATACAATGCCGTGGTGTGCCAATAATTGGTTGAGGGCCTTTTCATTGCCGTAGCCAATGTCTTTATCCTTCAGCCCTTGCTTATTTCTAAGGATGTCCACTGCACTTTCCGGACTAATTTTATTTTGGCCCCCCAACAGTTCCTCCATGCGTTCATATCTGTATTGGGAATGACTTTCCAAGATGTGTTTTTGATTGTTTTTATCCTCGGCATAGGCATTGCTCTGAAAGTGGTTGGAACAGATCAATTGATTGGAATTGGGAACTTCATATACTCCAAAATTGTGGGGGGAGACTTCTATTGCCATTGCTTTTTTATCCCTGGCACTTCCTACCAAAATGGATTCCGATACAAAGACCTGTCTTTTTTTTGCGATGGACACGGCCTCCTCCAACGTAGACGCATATTGCAAAATTTCTCTGGTAAGTATGCTGATGGGGGTTTTTGCTACCAAAGGAATTTTGGATTTTCCGGCATTGATGGTAACGGTCAGTCCATGCTCGTTCATCCCGGAGACCACTCCGGCCATGCCTGCCCAGGTCACGGACATAAATTTGTGGCCTTCCGATGGGTCTATGAAGGAAACTATTTTGTTTTTGGCAAAATCATCCCCTGCGTAAAAGTCGAAATTGCGACCAAGGATCAGGCTGCCGTCTTCCGATTTATCGCCCCATACGGCAAAGGAAGAACAGCCAACAAGGGCCAGGTCTTGAAGGGCATGCCCTATGTCATGGGCACCATGAAGGTAAAGTACCCTTGCGTATGGATCGGCCAAGTAGTCAAATTTTTCGGAAGCATATCGGGAAAGCCCCCAAATTTCAGCTTTAAATTCTTCGGGAATGTTCCTGTACATTTTCCTATTGTACCAGGCCAGGAATTTTTTCAGGAAATATCTTTTCGTTTTGGAAGGGACCAATTCCTCTACCTTGCTCAGAAATATGGCTTCCTGTTGTTGAAATAGGTCTTGCGTAAGGGCTCCTGTTATTAATCCCCTTTGCAAGGGATCCCCGGAGACATAAAGTTCCCAAAGCCCTTGTTTGTTTTTGGTCAGGGAGTTATTGGAATAGGTAGAGGAAGTATCCGAGGTTTTCGTTATTTCAGGAATTTGGGGGTTATAGTTGCTTATATTGGGCCTGTCCTTAAGGGATTTTGAAATTCCACAAGAGCCAAGAAGCCCAAGCAAAACAACAATACATACAATCCATTTTATCCGGTACATCCTAATTTTTAAAATTTATTCCTTTCCAAACCTATCATTGGTTTTTGCCAACATTCTTTCCTCTTTAAAATCTACCCACTTCTGACCCCAAATTTTCCTCATGGTATTTTCAAACGGCCTCATAAAGAATAGATTTCCCAACATTTTGGACAATAGTAGGGGTTTTTTTGGCAATGCCCTTAGGGTAATGGAAAATCCGCCATCAAGGTATTTAATATAATGCCAATATCCACTGGGCATATACAGGGCATCCCCGTGTTTCATCTCTACATATAAACCTTCTGCCTTTTTTAGGGCGGGATAGCGGTCAAAATCCGGATCATCCATATTAATGGATTCCAGATTATGAACGGAAAAAGGCACTCTATAGAGGTATTTTGTCTGATCGGGCGGGAATAAGAGTACACTTTTATGCCCGTGAAAATGAAAATGTAGCAGGTCTGACAAATCCATATCATAATGGGGAAGCACGGCAGAACCTTCACCTCCAAAAAACATGACCGGCAGGCGCTTAAAAAATTTCAATCCTATATCCGGGTATTGTATATCCTTGATCAATTCGGGCATTTTATCCAGGATATTATAGAAAAAAATACGAAGGTCCGTTGGTTTGGTTTTTAGGATTTCCAAATAGTCGTACAATTTCATTTCCGTTACCGGGGCAGCGGAGTTTTGTTTCCCTTTGGTAGGTTCATTGTTGTATAGGGGAACCACCTGGTCTCCCGCTTTTTTCTGTATGTAATCTATATTCCATTTCTTGCGTGCGGGCCAATCCGAAGTGAGGTTTTCAATTAAAACAGGGCGTTGGGTCCTATAAAATTGATTGATAAAATCCTCTTTACTAATAGCGTTGACCCTGGTGATAGGAATTGTTTTGAGCTGTCCCATATTAAACTTCTTGTGTTTTGTTCACTTCCAAAATTTTTTCCAATAAATAATCCTTTCCCACCAACTCGGAACAGGTAACGATTGCCCCAATGGTAACCCCCAAGATTCCGTGCATATTTAAACTCTGGCCCGTAAATAGTAAATTTTTAATTTTTGTTCTGGGAGAAACAAAGGAGTGAAGGGGATTGTTTACGTCCTTGACATAACCATACATAGATCCATTATGGGATCCTATATAATCCCTATAGGATAAGGGGGTGGAGGCGTAAACGGTTTGAATGCAATCTCTTAGGTCGGGGAATTTTTTCTCCAATTCCGAAATAAAGATTTCAGTTTTATATGCCTTGAACTGTTCATAGGTCTGTCCCCTGTCATTTTTGGAGGCAACCGTATTATAGGTATTTTGCCAGGGCTCCACTTCCTTAAAATCCATATAGGTCATGGCAATTAAACTATCTCCCCATCCATCATCTTTTTTATTGATGCCCATAGAGACCATATACCCCTCTGGCCAACTTTCCTGGGTATAATCTTGGGCATCCCAAACCCGATCTCCAGATTTAAAATGATAGAAATTCTTATTGTAATATTTAAAGGAGTTGGGCTTTAGGACGATGTATACACTAAAGGCCGAAATAATACTCTCAATGTTGTTTATTCTGTTCGTATAGGATTTTCTGAAGTTTTCCAGGCCAACCATTTTTAAAGTAAGCTTGGGTTCTATATTGGAGATGAATATATCACCGCTTATTTGTTTTCCATTTTTGGTTTCCACGGAAACGATATCATCATTTCTGACATTGAATTTGGTAACTTCATGATGTTTGAAGGTGTCCCCTCCAAGTTTCCTTATTTGGCCAATAAGTATTTTGGTTATCTGACTTCCCCCATTAACACATCTGTAGGCGCTTTCAATATAGGAATTTACCGAGAGGGCGTGCACATAAAAAGGGGAGCGTTCCCCGTCTCCTGCATACAGAAAATTGGTCCCCGCCAATACGGCCTGTAACTTTTTGTTGTTCGTAAGGGAATTGATATAGGTTTTGGCATTGAGCTTAAATATGTCATCTTGGCCGTAGGGGGGATTCCCCATGTTTAAGTTGTACAACGGAAATTTGGAACAGGTTTCCCTTAATTTCTTACTATATGTTTTTATTGCCCTTTCCTCTCCAGGAAATTGGGACAGTAAACTTTTCTCAAATCGTTCATATCCTTGGGCGTGTCTGTACTCTTTTGGGTCCCCATCAAACGTAATCACATCAAAACCGTCCTCATCCAATTTTTTGAGCTTTAATTGGTCCATGATACCCAGATATTTAAAATATTGGTTCAGGTTTTGGCCTTCGGATAGTCCGCCAATATAGTGCACCCCGGTATCAAAGATAGTTTTGTCCCGAACAAAGGTTTGAAGGTTGCCCCCAAATTGATTGTTTTTTTCCAGGACGCAGACACTATACCCTTCTTTGGCCATTATCAAGGCAGAAACCAATCCCCCCAATCCGCTTCCAACAATTACAATATCGTAATGTTCTTTCATAAAAATGGTACTCTTTAAATCACTTCATTTCAAAATCAAGTCCAAATACCCGATTCGTTTGGTGTTGTTCCCAATAATATTAAATGTCCCCCCTTATTCAGTACAAGGTATTTTATGATTCTTGCCAATATAGTTTGTTCCAAACCTTTCTTATTTTTCTAAGATAACAAGATTATCATATTCCAGGACATTTTTAAAACCGCCGGGCCCTATAAATTTTTCCAACAATTTAGTTCCCTCCTTTACCAATATCAATAGCCGAATGTTATTTTTTATTTTAGGTGCCAAACTACCTAGGTCTTGTATATCAAAATCAATGATCATTATATCCACAGGCATTGCCATAGCCTCATCAATGGATGCTGTAATGGTCAACTTGGCTATTTGTTGGGCAATAAAACTGTTCTTTACCATTGCCCGTATCTCCTCATCGGCCAGGTAGGCGAAAATTTTTCGATCAACGGCATTTAAGGATAAAAGAAAATCGAGCTGCCCATATTCTTTTGAAAGATGGATTATGGAATCCGAGGTTCCTATATGTTCAAGGATAAGGGCATAAGTTTTTAAATTGTTTTTTAAATCTTTTTTTACCGACCTGTAGATGGCATCCCCTTTGTATCTGTAATCCTCCAGAATTGTTTCCGTGAAATAGGTATCCCCCTCCACTTCATTCCTCAAGATCTGGAATTCGGACCTGAAATGGGCGGCAATTGCTTTGTTGCGTTCTCTGTAATTTTTACCGAAGTGTTGGTCTTCCGGGGAAATCCGCTCTAATATCTTTACCGTTATGCTGCCATTCCTTATTACAAAGCTTCCTTTGGGAAGCACTTCCGAATTTCCATGTATCAATACAGGAACAATATCCATATTAAATTTTTCCGCCAAATAAAAGGCCCCTTTATGGAATCGTCGTATTTTGTTGGTCCTGGACCTTGTGCCTTCGGGGAAAGCCATTAATGAGTATCCTTGTGCCACCTTGCTCCTTAAGTGTTCCAGGCCATTATCTATCCCGCCGGATACCGGATAAAAACCGGCCAGTTGCACGGCCTTTCCAAAAATAGGGGATCTGTACACCCAGTCGTTTACCAAATAAATAATCTTGGGATGTAACATGCCAACCGCCAGAATATCTAAAAAGGAAGTGTGGTTGGCAATGATAATGGCGGGTTTGTTAAAATCCTCTCCCGGTACATTGATAATTTTTTTGCTTACAAAGGGATTGGTATACAGCACCGATTTCATAAATTTTGAAATGGCCTTGTGGAACCATTTCATTTTAACCTTTTTTTTAAAGGGCAGTATTTTCATAACGCTAACGCTTCCAATGGACAACAACAATCCACCGGAACCATAATAACCAAATGAAAGGATGGAATGAATAAGTAACCGAAGGCCAATTGGACGCTTTTCCTTACTCCCGATAAAGAGCAAAAACAATAAGGGCTGTATGGTAAAAGCAACAAAAACCGCCGAAAGGATGCCTATGAGCGATACGAGACTGATGGAATGCAGGGCAGGGTGTTTTGCAAAGATCAGTACGCCAATTCCCAAAACGGTCGTAATGGCCGAAAGTAGGATAGAGGTCCTATGCGTTTTCAAGACTTCTTCCCCTTTTTGGTATTCCTTTAGCAGTCCCGTTGTTATGAATATGCTGTAATCTATCCCCAGACCAAAGATAAAGGTGGAGATAATGATATTAAAAATGTTGAATTCTATATGGAACATTCCCATAATGCCAATGGTCAGCCACCAGGTCAACAGGATGGGGATACCGGTGACCAGGACCAGGGAAAAACTTCTAAAGAAAAAGAACAGGATCAGGACTACCATACCAAGGGAGTAGCCAATTAACTTATTGAAATCGTTTTTGAGATTGCCCAGGAACATCTCGTTCATTTCCTGTCTGTCGATTACCAAGGTTTTTGGGTAGGCCCTAAAAAGTTGTTTTACGCTTTCTTCATTTCCCTCCTTTAATTTGATCAGGGAGGTAACAGTGGTAAAACCCTTGTCGCTAACCACGTAATCATCCATTGGCAAGGCCGTTGCGCTACTGTAATCGTCAATCCCCAATAAGGTAAAATCTTTATTGAGAAAGGAATAAAACTGATTGAAAGAGTTGGGTTTAAATCCTAATTCCGTACCACTTTCAATTAGATGTTTAGTAGTGTTTAGAATAACATCCTCTTTCCAAAAACCTTTCCAAAGATCAACTTTTTCCTGTTGTTTTTCCTGGGACAGGACCAGGTTGCCAATGGAGCTAAAGCTATTTACCCCGCCATTATTTTTTAGGCTGTCCAATTTGTGGTATAGGATATTGGTGGTTTGCAGTGCCTTGTCACCATCGTCCCCATAAGTGGCCAAATAAATGGATTTGGAAGACATATTGGTAAGTGCGTCCAGTCTTTCCCTGGCCTGTAACAAAGTTGTAGGCTCATAGTTGAGTTTGGCAATATCCTTGTTGAAAATTACTTTGTCGTGAAAAAAAATACTGGCAATCAATAGACCTACAAGGATAGATATGCTCCATTTGCTCTTATGGAGCTTATAGGAGGCTATTTTATCCAAGAGGGTATACTTTACCTTAAGCTTTTCGGTATTTCTATAGACATGGGGTATGATGAGGAGTGCGAAAATACAGGAGCCAATTACGCTAACGGCAGCAAAAATGCCGAGATCCTGTAAGGCCTGCGAATCTAGGAAAAGAAGGCACAAAAAGGCCAGGGCAGTGGTGATACTGCTCATAATTACGGGCCGGGCCACATCGGAGTAAAGCGCCCTTATAGAAGGGTTGTTTCTTATTTGGGTCAGGAGGTGTAGGGAATAATCCAAGGTAACCCCCAACAGAACCGAACCTATCCCCAAGGAAATGGCAGAAATCTTCCCTCTGGTCCAATACAATACGGCAACGGATAGTGTTGCACCAAAAAGGGTAGGGGCAAAAAGGATAATGGGAATGGTTAATTTTCTATAAAATAGGATAAGGATTCCCATTAAAATGGATATGGCAATAGTTACCGTAAGACGAATGTCCTTTTTTATTTGCTGTGCGTTGGCAACCGCTATTAGGGTGGCCCCATAATATTCACTTTTTACCCTGTCCTGAAATAATCGGTCCAATTGGTCCCGCGTCCCATAAAGTTCCGTTACAAATTTGGTATTTTCCACGGTTTCACTGGCAGGGTGCACAGGGGTAATAAATAGTAATATGTTTTGAAGATCCTTGCTCAGGAGAAAACCATCCCTTAGGGTAAATTGATCCCCCATGCCCAAATCCCTTAGTTTTTTCAGGGCAATAAAAGAAATGCCAAGGGGGTCTTTCAGAATCATTTCCTTGGCAACGATTCCGGAAGGGGAAATTAATGTTCTATAGTTTTTTTGTGTTATTTTGGCAATGCTGTCCCTATCCAGTTTTTTTGAAATGGTGTTGTAGTCCTCCCTATCCAGTAGCAGGGGGGCATTTTCATAGACAAACTCCAAGGTGTTTCCCAGATCGCCCTCATCTATTTTTCCTTGGATCTTCTTTATATGGGGAGAGGATTTTTTGGATATACTATCCAGAAAATCATTTGCATATTTTGTGAGTTCTTCAATAGGTGTTCCTGGCCGTCGCACAATATTGACGATGATCTTATCCGAAAAATTTACCGATTTTAACACTTTTTGAACCTCTTCGGTCTTGCGGTTACTGGGGATAAGTTTGGTTATATCCTCTTCAAATTCAATATTGAGGGCGTAATAACCAAGGCATAAAAATAAGGACAAAAGACCAATACCGAATAGCAGTCTTTTCTTGGCTACATATTGATAGAACCTATATAAAAAATTACCCATTCTTAAGTGCAATTTTTTTTCTTTCAAAAATATTCAAAATGATATAACCACATATTCCCGCTGTAAAAGATCCGATAAGGGAAAGGGTTATGCTACCAATTATATAGGATTCCAGATATTTTATAACTTCAAAATTGGCCCCTGTCTCCCCAAAGGTAAAATTAAACTCGTTGCCCAGGATCCAGTGGCCGGTCTTAAGGCTTATAAATAGTATAAAAGGTATAAAAGGAGGGAAGCTTACGTTGGAAAAGGCAAAGGCAATGGCCTTGTTCAGTTTAAACAGCACCGCCAGGAAAATGACTATCAGGGTATGGAACCCCCAGAGGGGAGATAAGCCGATCAGTACCCCCAGTGCTATGGACAGTGCCTTTTTTTCATGGGAATCGTTGCTGCCCAGAAAGTCTTCATGGAAAAACCTCTTAACGCCTTTTTTTTTTATTTTTCGAATAAGATTACGTGGAAATATATACAGAAACGTCAGTAGGACCAAGTAGGTGTTTAAAAGGCTGATTCTTGAAAAATCGGTAAACGGTCTAAAATGGGACACCCTTTCGGTTGCGTCATAGGTTACCTTTATGGGAATGTTCTTCACTTCTATTCCGTTCCATGCCGCCTTAACGATCGCTTCGATCTCAAATTCGAATTTTTTTGTATAGAATTTGATGTCCTTTAGGGCAAGTATGGGATATAACCTATATCCGGATTGAGTGTCCTGCAGTTTGATCCCGGTTTCTACCCAAAACCAAAAATTGGAAAATTGGTTGCCAAAACTACTTTTTTTGGGAACGTCTTTTTGCCCCATATTTCTTGCTCCTATATAAAGTACGTCTTTGGAGGCTTCCTTGCTTAGGCTGTTGATAAGCACGGGGATATCATCCGGGAAGTGTTGGCCGTCCGAATCAATGGTAATGGCAAAGTGGAAACCTAGTCCAAGGGCCATTTCAAAACCCTTCCTCAAGGCATATCCTTTGCCCGTGTTATGCGGAAGGGCAAGGGTGTGGATATTGGGAAATTTGCTTAAAATATGGGAGGTGGTATCGGTCGACCCATCGTTTATGACTATAAGGTTCTGGGTGTATAGCAGCACCCCTTCAATGACTTTTTTTAGGGTTTTATGATTGTTGTAGGTAGGAATGATCACACAGCATTTAAGCTGATCCATAGCTTTAGTTGTGGATGTGGTATATTGTGACACGGTGTTATTGGCATTTGGTTGTTTCATCCTGTAGAAAAATACGGGACATGGTATGCAAAAATAGGAATTACTGAAGTTATAACCGTTGCTTTTCTTCAGTATTAAATCCTGGGGATCGTAATACATAGGATTTAACAAAATCCTTGACCGCTTTGGAATTTGTTTTTTCGTAGTGGTTTAAAATGAAGGTTTTGTCTTCCTGAATATTGGATCGGTATTTTAGAAATTTGGGCGAATTTTCCTGGATACTTAATCTCAGGCACCTAATTTCTATGTTTTCCGGTTTTTGGGATACCGCAAATTCCAACAGGGAGACCCCGTTTTTGAAAAGGTTTTTCCTTTCTGTATTGTCCTTGGTGTATTTTGCCGTTAATGCAGAAACGGCGCCCTTGTACGCTAGCAATACCGTATTGTCTTCCTTGGTAACGGTTTTCAGTTTTTCCCTTAAGGCCAAAGCGGTTTCACGGTCGTTGGTGGCCAATTTAAAATCTTTTCGGATCTGGTCCAGATCCGGTGTGAAAGGAGAAAAGGAAATCACGTACAGTAGAAAACAGATAAGTTTCATTTATGCGACACTTTTAAAGGTTGCACTTAGTTTTAGGGCCACTGTTTCCCCAAAGATGGTCGTACTTTTTACTTTGATAAGCCCGTCCATTTCAGTAAGGTTGATCTCTATTAAAAGAATCGGGTCCGTTTTAGGATTTATAATGGCCATGAATTTTACATTGGCGGCAACGGATAGAAACAATTCCTGATCGAGGCTCCTCTCTGTTAATTCCTTTATGATCTGAATCATACATACCCCTGGCATGATGGGTTTCCCGGGGAAATGGCCTTTGAAAATTTCATGCTTGGGATTCAACTTTATTTTGGCCGATATGCCTTCTTCGTTCTTTTTAAAAGATTCTGTAGTATAAAGTCCTTCTATTAGCATTATGGTCACATATTAAATTTATAGGAGAGTCCAATTTGGACTACCCTGTTCAATTGATTCTCCTCCGAATTGCCCCCATATTCTTCGGAGTCATTAAAATCAAGATCTATCAATCCTTGTTTATACCTTAATTCCAATGCCAATCCAAAATCAAACTCGTACCCAATCCCTCCAAACATCGCCAGATCAACAGGTGTTATTTCCAGATTGTCACCATTGTCGTTGATCAAGTTGATAAAATTGTCATCAAAATTAATATCCAGACTGGGACCAAGAATAAAGTGGAACCCTTGATTTTTGGTAACAAAAAATTTATTTGCCAGGGCAATGGATACATAATTGATGTTTATGTCCTCCCCATTTCTGTAGCTGGCATTACCTCCTTGGTTGGAGTATATAATTTCAGGTTGCATAGTATAATTATCCGTAAAACGGACCGCCAAAAACAATCCTGCATATAACCCGGATTTGGTATCCAGTCCGGAATTCAGCACTTTGGCGCTGTTCAAGCCCAATCTTGCCCCTAGTTGCGTCCTGCTTTGGGCTATCAGGGTAGCGGATATGATGAGGAAAAGGCCGGTAAACAATAATTTTTTCATTTTTAAATGGCTTTTAAATCTATAGTTAACTTTATGTTTTTGTGCCGTATTTTAATTTCCCTTGCACGGTCGTTTTCCAATTCTGCGAAAATATAGTCCGATTTTCCTTTACTTCCTTTTGTTTCCAATATTTTATGTAACCGTTCATCCCTTGTTAGATAAAAGTAAGTGTTATTCCTTATTTTCGTCTCAAAGAATGTACTGTCCCCTATTTTTTGATAGCGGTTCAGGATGTTGGCGTTTTCATGGGTCAGAACAAAAAAATCTTTCTTAAGCAGGTTTATAAGTATCTTTTTATTCATCTCACTGAGTATAAAATTAACTCTGAATTCGTTTTTGATGAACGAAAAATCAAATAGTTTATTGCCCATTTCAGTTGTGAAAACTACCCTATGATGGTCTGGTCCCAATTTTTTTATGACAAATATGCCGCCAAAGGATTTCTCGCCGAAATTAATTTTGGCCTTATAGATATAATCCATTGAAGGGTTGGAAAAGTAGGGATTTACTATTGTTGGCGCATCTCCGTCTATTCTTTCCAAATTATACTTCTTTGGAAAAGAAGCACAGGCAAATAGCAAGAAGCTTAGGCTAATTGGTAAATACTTCATTGTCCAAGGGTTTGTTGATTTGCCGATCGGTAAAGACAATTCTAGTATAATCATTGGTAGGCTCCACCATTTTGACCTCCATGACATCGGCCTGCCCCTTGTTGAAAAACAAAATAAAAGAGGCGATATAAGCCTTTATATTTTCGTCTTTGGGGACAAAAATGACCTTGTAATATTTGGGGTCTTTATAGTAACTCATTGTAAAATCCGAATCTTGGAACAAGTTGCCCTTTATGCTGTTGATAATTAATTGGTTCAGCTTTTTAAACAGTACATTATTTCCCAGATCCATATTGCTTTTGGTTCCGGAATCGTTAATTGTTAATTGGTCTTCCTTAAAAATAATGCTGTATTTGAAGGGATCCGTATACTCCCATTTTACCATGTCCGGAGCCTTAAAGGCCATTTTGCCCTTTGTAGTGATATCATTGGACAAAAAGTCCATGTGCTTATACTGTGTAAAATTGCTTTGGATAGTGACCATGGCTTTGGACGTCTTGTTCACCTTGGCCTTGAACGCGGCAATTTCGGGATCGCTCATGCTACTTTCCTGAGCGAAGAGCAGGGAAGTATGGGCAATCAGGATAATTAAAAATAATAATTTACGCATAGGCTTCAATATCTAGCAATTGGTCTACAGTGACCGATTGGATTTCGTTCCGCTGTAAAAATAGCAATAACTGTTCCAATACTTCAACTGTTTTGTCACTACTGTCGTGCAGTAATATAATGTCGCCTTTTTTTATTTTATTGGTGATGCGTTCCAGGACTGTTTTTTTTGATCTTTTGGTAGTGTCCAAAGACCGAATGTTCCAGCCAATGGTATTGAGTTGCAATTTTTTGACCGCCCTGCCTATACTGGGATTGGTAACCCCAAAGGCGGGTCTGTACAATTTGGGGTCGAGCCCTGTTGTTTCCTTTATGGCCATATTGGTTCTTTGGAGTTCCAATATTACTTTTTGCGTTCCAAAAAATCCAAATTTATTGGAATGCGAGTAGGTATGGTTGCCTACAGTATGCCCGTTAGCTACTATTTTATTGACAATTTCGCCAAATTGGTGCACTTGATGTCCCACACAAAAAAATGATGCCTTGGCATTATATTTTTGAAGTAGTTCCAGCACTTTTGGGGTAAAGCTGGGATGTGGGCCGTCATCAAAGGTAATGGCCACCAATTTGTTGTGAACTTTTTTGTTGCAGTGCAGTGCGGGGAGATGATAATTCCAGCGAATATGGAAAGAGCCGATAATGGTAAGGGCCAACCAAAAGGCCCCAAGAAGAATATAGGTCCACCAACTTATTTCCCTATAAACATCCCATAACAGAAGGGCGGCAAAAGCAATTCTAAAAATGTTATTTATAATAGGATACTTCAACATCGGCGAAGAAGGGTGAAACTATGGTTTTTACCCCTGTACTGATTGTACAGTAAGACAATTTCAATTTTGTGGACCCTAATTGTATTTAGGGCAATGGCATTGGGAATATGCTGGGTTTTGAGAATTTTGGCCCCTAGCCAAAATCCAAAAGCGGAGGCGGTGTTGAACTCACCGCTCAGATGTTTGTAATATACCTGTTGGGTGTTTTTAAAGGGCCCATTGGTAAGCTCCAAATAATAATCGTCATAGTCCATGTCCCCGTTGTTGCCGCCGATCAAAACATCTATATCGGCCACGGAAATATTATTTTCGTTTAAAAATTCCTCAAGACTCACAACCAGCTCGGATTTGGCCAGGGTATTAAAGGTCTTTACACCCACCAATTGGGCATAGCTAAGATCTTGCTTGTTGTTAGACAGTACAAAGAAATTGGCTCCTTCCCCAAATACAGCGCCTCCGGTTTTGGAATGGAGCAGCCTGTTGGAATGTACTTTTTCCGGCTTTATATGTTGTATTAACCTGTGTATGGCAATGGTGTGTTCCCCGGACTCATCAACACCACCAACAAGTATGTTTTCCGCTTCCCTGCATTCCAATTGCATTAAGGCATCGATAAGGGCCGATTCAAAAGAAATACTGCTATGTACATAGGTAAAATTATATCCTTTGCACCCAATGCCCAGTGCTATCTGGCCCGCAACGGTATTGTGGGTAGACTGTATAAAGGAGGTAGGGGCAAGGAACTGCTCATTATTGTCCAAAATGGCGGTTACAAATTTTTCGGAATCCCGGACACATCCCATTCCCGTTCCGGTAATAATGGCATCTATATGGGTTAGATGCGCTTCTTCCAAGGCTATTTTGGATGCAACCACTCCCATTTTTATACCTTTTGCCATTCTTCTAGCTGCCGCTGGCGGAATAAAATCCTTGTAGTTGGGTTCAATTGCAGATATAACAGTGTCCTCATAGGGCGTTATTTCCTCTAAAAAATCATTGTTGTCAAATGTTTTTTGGGCGGATATGGAACCGATACTGTTAATATAAACTTTTTCCATTGGTTGTTGGGAATGTCGAATTCTAATAAAATGTCTAAAAAGGTCAAATGGGCCAAATGTAAATATAATAATTCCTTATTTAAGGCTATTTTGAAAAAATAAGAGAGGAACAATTACCTCCAAACCCCAGGGAATTGGACAGAACGGTATGTAAGACTTTTTCTTTTAAGGAGGTCTCTGGGATAAGGGAAAACTCTTTCATTGGAGTTTTAAAATTTAAATTGGGATAGATGATGTTGTTTTGAAGTGCTAGAACGGCATATACCGCCTCTATTGCACCTGCTGCGGCCAAGGTATGCCCTGTATAGGCCTTGGTTGAGCTGAACTCGGGAACCTCTTTGCCAAATACACGGATAATGGCCCGTCCTTCGGACAAATCGTTGTTGCCGGTGGCGGTCCCATGGGCATTGATGTAGTCAATATCCTTAGGTTCCAGTCCTGCAACGGCAAGGGCCTTCTCCATCGCCAAGGTGGCACCATCCCCGTTTTCGGAAGAGGCCGTTTGATGATAGGCATCGTTGGCATTGCCATAGCCTACAACATATCCCAATACTTTTTTATCTTCCTTTTTCACCAGGAATTCCGACTCCAATACCAAATATGCTGCGGCCTCCCCTAAATTTAATCCTTTCCTATTTTCGTCAAAAGGGGTGTTATAGGTGTCGGACAAAATCATTAAGGTGTTAAAACCGTTAATAGTGAATTTCGATAAACAGTCGGCACCGCCAACAATTACCCTGTCCAATTTTCCCGATTTTATTAATCTGGCCCCTAACATGATGGCATTGGCAGCAGAGGAACAGGCGGTACTGATGGTGGTGACCAAACTTTGGTCCATGCCCAATTGTTCCGCTATTTTTTCCGTTGAATCTCCGGCATGGTGGCCTTCAATGTACCTTCTATTGTCACTACTTTCCAGATAATTGTAATAAAATTTTTCGGTCATGTCCATTCCTCCAACACTGGTGGAGGAAATAAGTCCCGTCCTGTAAGCTTTTATATTGGTTATTTTGGCATCGGCAATGGCTTCTTTGGCCGCAATGGCCCCTAATAGGGCCGTTCTGGAGTAATTATTGTTGGCATCCAAGCCCAATATGGCCTCCAATTCCCCATTGGTGAATTTAATTTCACCTACCATAATACTGCCTTTGTGTACAGTGTCTATTTTGGAAATATGGGATATTCCCGCTCTACCTGTTAAAAGTGAGCTGTAATTTTCGGCTACATTGTTCCCAATGGCCGAAATTATACCCATTCCCGTAATAGCTACTCCTGTGGACATTATTTTTTATTATCTAATGTTAAGTTAACCGTGAAATGACTTCTCGACTCCGATACCATTGACAACTTTATTAGGAATCTCAATGATATGAACTGGGTAACGGTAGTCACTTAGACAGAGTTCCTTTTCGGGACTCCCGATAGCTATCGGGAGAGAAGTCGCACATACTGGCCGGGAGCTGGATGTGCGATTTAGCTCATGTATATTTATTTTAGGGGTATTCGTGAACTTTCGGTTTCTCATATGCATTCGAAATGACGATCTGGAAACCTTCAGTTTATAAACCATACCTTTAAACTGTCTCTCTACCTGTATCATATTTGATATTTACCTCAAAATCAAATTTTTAAAATAATGTCATTTTATCCGCTTGAAAAATAAAATTTCTTGGGTCTCGAAGTGAC
>CBFGWQ010000019.1:0-35280 GCA_965652575.1 uncultured Arenibacter sp.
CCAAGGAATTTTTTCAGATTTTATTATGTGCATTTAAAACTCCACCACCTCAAACTCCGATCTTCTATTCAGTTTGTGTTTGGATTCCGGACAATAGGTATTATTGTCACATTCGTTCGTTAATCGGGTTTCCCCAAAACCTTCCCCGGTCAATCTAGCGGAACTTATTCCCTTGGTACCGATCAGATAATCCAGGGTCTGTTTTACCCGTTTCTCGGATAGCCCTTGGTTATACTTTTCAGCCCCTCTGGAATCGGCATGGGAACCTACTTTTATGGTCAAGTCCGGATTTTCTTCCATCAAGGCCGCCAATCTGTCCAGCAATTCCTTATACGGCTTGCTCAAATACGAAGAATTTAGGCTAAAGTATACGTTCCCCAAATCTTTAATTTTGTTTTCCAAATCCGTCCTTCTTCTGTTCTCCGCATCCTTTCTAGCCTGCTCTTCGGCGGCCAAACGTGCCTTTTCCTTTTCTTGGGCCAAACGTTCGGCCATAAGCCTGGCGTCTTCCTCTGCCTTTTTTGCGGCGGCGATAGAATCGGACACCCTTTGGTTCTCTTCTATCAAGGCCAACTTCTCCAATCCCTTTTTGGACAATTCCTTCTCTATATCAAATCGGTATACCACCCCTGCGGAATGCTGTAAATGATTGGTAAGTGAGTTATCCATGGTCCATTTACCTGAAGAGCTAAAATCCAATCCCAATCGATTTGAAAACCAAGTCCTGAAACCAACCACTCCATTATAGGTGCCCCTACCTTCATTACTGGCATCCGTATATCCCAAACCTATGCCAATATAGGGGTCAAACCATGCTGTTTCCCCTATTAACTTGTTCAGGTCATAGCTCAATCTAGCATCGACACCAAAATAATCCGTCTCAACACTATTAATAGTGCCATCTATTAACTTACCCACCTTATATTTATTATAGGTGCCTATTGCCTCTATCCCCAAACCATTTCTAAAATACCGTCCTACACTCAATCTAGAAGGATAAGGAACGGCATTCCATTGCTCATCCAAAGCAAACAATTTTTTAACCATATCACCAGAATCATCTACAAAATTATAGCCCAAACCAATCATCCAACTACTACTAACAACACTATCCTTGGCTGTTAATTGTAATTCTTGGGCAGTACTAAAGTTATAGGAAATAACACATAAAAAGGTAATTGCAAACACGTAGGTTTTCATGAGTTTAAATTTTTGTAATTATTTGAAAATAAACTAATTAAAAAATTGAGAACGTATTTAACCGCTACGCTCTCACATTAAAAATTTTAAACATTGCCTCCCGATAGCAATCGGGATGTGAAGTAATTTTTAAAATTTATTAATGTTCGTTTCATCTGTATAAAATTTTGGGATTCATAAAATCTTTGCCCAAAGCTATGGCAATGATCAACGGACACCATTTAAATTCTATAAAAGGCCTTAAAAATCGTTAAGCGGTTTCCTACAAAACAGGTTTTTGAATTTTATAAATCCTTGTAAATTTTCAACCCAAAAAATGGTATTTTATCGGGTATAATAGGCAATTGCTATAAGCACTCAAGTGGTGCGAGCAATTTCCTCCATTAAAAAATTATAGTGATCTAGAATTTAATATGTACCTAACTGTTTAGTTCATGACAATAATCGCCTTAACATGATTTATCTCGTTAATCCCGATAGTGAAATATGGGATCAGGTTGGTACCTTTAAGTATATAATAAAAGCGTTTAGAAGAGCAGAATCTCCCCGGCCAACAAGTTGGCCACCCCTCTTTGCCAAAGAGGGGAGCTGAAAAAAAGCTCCTCCCTTTTATAAAGGGAGGTGTCCCGCCCTTGGCGGGACGGAGGGATTAGGGAAGAAGTTTACAAATAAATCTTCCTTCCCATAGTCCCCTAGTAGGTAGAGGACAAAAATTGAGGAAAATCTTCAGGGAATTGAATTTTATCATGTACCAAGACCTAACAGGAATTATGGGATTCCAATAATTTATTGAAAATTAATTGCCTTTTGAGTTACTGGCATCCTATAAATATAAATTGGGGTAGTCGTAGCATTGGGTATTTCTTTTTGTGAAGAAGACCGTTCCTTTAATACAATAGTGATATTATCCGGAGATTCTTCAGCAACGACCATTTCCATGTTGCTGACACCCCATGAAGTTCCTGCACAGTACACTAATAAAACCTCTTCCTTAAAACTGACCTCAGGAATTGGAATTCCAGGTTTTCTGGTCTTATTAATTTGAATAAATAAATTATTCAAGGATTTTTGATCCCTGACAACTTGATATTCCGGTTGTTCAATCCCAGAATAATTTTCTTCCAACACTAATTGGAGCTTTTTTGAATCCTTTTCGGAACTATCACCATTATCGTGCATTACACCTTTTTGCCCAACACAGGCAAAATATAACAGAGATAATATTATCAGCAATAATCGCATTAATTCTACTGTAAACTTTGGTGCTTCGCCAAAAGGGCCTTTTCATATATGGCCTCATATAGGGGCAACACCTTCATGATATCAAAATCCATTGCCGCTTTTGCTGCATTGCTTTTGAACTTTTCCAAAGTTTGGTCGTCCTTCAATATCTTAAGTGCATTTTCCGCCATTTCCTCCACATTGCCCACATCACTTAAATAACCGGTAATCCCATGGCGGTTCACTTCGGGTATTCCGCCCGTATTACTGGAAATGATGGCTACCCTATTGATCATTGCCTCCAGCGCGGCCAATCCAAAACTTTCGGTTTGGGACGGCAATAGAAAAAGGTCCGAAAAACATAATATCCTGTCAATTTCGTTGCTATTGCCCAAAAAGATTACCTTATGGGCAATGCCAAGTTCCTCGCACAAACGTTCCGCACCTTCCTTTTCCGGTCCTTCCCCTACCATGATCAACTTGGCGGGTATCTGTTGCTGGATCCTATTAAAAATATGTATCACATCAGGGATACGCTTTACCTTCCTAAAGTTACTGATATGGGTAATAATTTTTTCATTTTCAAAGGCCATCAAGGAACGCTGGCAATCCGTGAAGTGCATACTATACTTCCTTTTGTCTATAAAATTGGGAACCACCTCTATCTCATTTTTTATATCGAACAGTTCCAGGGTACTTTCCTTGAGGTTATGGGATACCGAAGTAACCACATCGGACTGATTGATACTAAAGTTGACTGCAGGCCTATAAAAAGGATGTTTGCCCACCAGGGTAATATCCGTGCCGTGCAAGGTGGTGACCATTGGGATATATACGCCTTCTTCCTCCAGCATTTTCTTGGCCATATATCCTGCATAAGCATGGGGAATGGCATAATGCACGTGCAACAACTCTATGCCGAACAATTTAATGGTATCTACCAATTTACTGGAAAGGGCCAATTCATAAGGTTGGTAATGGAACAAGGGATACTCCGGTACGTGCACTTCATGAAAGTATATCTTGTTGCTCAGCAACTCCAAGCGCACCGGTTGGCGATACGTAATAAAATGAATTTCATGCCCCCTATTTGCCAGGGCTATCCCCAATTCTGTTGCCACCACCCCGCTACCTCCAAAAGTGGGATAACATACTATTGCTATTTTCATCAGTTTATTTTTAATTCATTCAAAGGTCGTACATCTTGGTCAAGCCCCACAAATTCCATATCTCTTGACCCAAAGAAACCTTAGTCGAAGGAATATGGATAAAATTTCAGGATACCAAAAACAAAATGATCTCTCCCATCAATAAACCCTGGTTTCTATTTATACAAAGAAAAAGTTTAATTAATAATCGCCTCATAAATGACCTTCTGAATCCGTGTTCTCAGCCCCGATTTTACCAATAACGTATTGGATGCCGTGGGGTAGGTTCGGTTGGACAAAAAGACATATACCAAATCCTTTTCCGGATCGGCCCAGGTATAGGTACCTGTAAAACCACTATGCCCAAAACTTTTTCTGGAAACCAAACTACAGGCGGGTCCCCCACCATTGGGTTCAGGTTTATCAAAACCTATTCCCCGTCTTACGTTTTGGTCACAGAAATAGCAGGTATTGAACTTCTTTACCGTTCTGGACTCCAAAAATTGTTGTCCCCCATAATATCCATTTTGAAGGTACATCTGCATAATTTTGGCAACATCATTGGCATTGCTGAAAAGTCCGGCGTGCCCTCCTACCCCACCCTGCATGGCGGCCCCCATATCGTGCACATAACCCTGCACCGTCTGGTACCTATAATAATTATCTTCTTCCGTAGGAACAATATCCTCTTTTAAGAACCTGTTAAGTGGATTAAAACCGGTATGCGTAGCACCTATAGGCTTGTACAAAAACGTTTCGGCCAAACTGTCCAATCGCTCTTTATAAGTATCTTCAATATACTTTTTCATAACATAATAGGCTACATCACTGTAGCGGTACCTGTTGGATTTAAGGTGCTGTCTACCTATCCGGTTATAGATAGAATCCGTATAGGCATCCTTTATGTACAATTGATCCGCTACCTTAACGGAATAACCACTGGATGAATGATGTCTGTAAAATTCTGTTGACGGTTTTCTTTTGTCGTCCAAAGTATCTATATAAAAAGCTATCCAAGCGGGCAACCTGCCATAGTGCGATAGCGCCTTTAGGACGGTTACATTTTTTAGATCGGAATCGGAATAGGCCGGGATAAGTTCCTCAAAGGTATTGTCCAAAGCAATTTTGCCCTCCTCTTCCATTTTCATTACCATGGGCAAGGTGGCCAAAATCTTGGTTATGGATGCCAGATCATAAATATGGTCCGGTGTTATTTTTTGGTCGGAATCATAGGTCGGTTTTCCAAAACCTTTGTTGTAAATTATTTTTCCCTTCCTTGCTACCACTATTTGCGCCCCCGGAAACATTAAGGAGTCGATCCCGTTCTTGACCATTTCATCCACTCTTGCCAATTTATTGGAACTTATTCCTACCCGTTCGGGAAAACTATACCCCAAACGCATCAAGGACTCCAAAGGAATGGTTGTATTAACGGGGAAGTCGGCATGGGAGGTAACGGGCAAGACCCCTTTTGCCGGAAGGGCCCCAAAAATTACCTGAGCCGTTTTCTCCTGGGCCAATCCACTATTTTGATACCCTACTATTACCGCGTCCACACCTTCAAAAGACGGCACGTCCAAGAGGGCATAGGGTTTTGCAAAAACCGCCAGAATAAGGTTGGAGGTACGTGCCCTCGCTATTTCCCCCAACCAATCAAGTTCGTTTTTTGTGAACTTATAGGCCTTCCAAGGACTTTCATTGCTCTTGTGCAGGCCGATGATCACCAAATTGTACTCGTTTAATTTCTGCTTTAGGGTGGCTATATCCTTACCGTTGACCTGGGTTACAACAGCGTATTTGTTCAATTCCTTCAAAAAGGGATCACTTTCGGCATCCCCAAACTTTACATAGGCAATTTTCTTGTTTTCCAACTTTTTGATCGCCATCAAAGAAAAATCGTTCTTTATCACCGTAATGGCATTTTCTATGGCCTCCTCGTACAGCAGATCGTCCTCCACAGCGTTGAGGTCCTCATAAAGATTTTTGGTTTCTATAGGCGTATAGTTATTGAGTCCCACCTTATACTTTGCCTTCAATATCTTCTTCACGGAAGTGGCCAGTCTATTTTCCGTAATCCTGCCTTTGTTATAAGCTTCCAAAAGTCTGGCCTTGGCCTTGGCTACGTCCAAAGGCATTAAAAGAATGTCGTTGCCCGCTAAAAATGCTGATAGTTCCACTTCCCCTTCCCTGGCAAAATTGGATACCCCTTTCATATTCAAGGCATCGGTGAACACCAACCCCTTAAAGTTAAGCTGTTCCTGCAGCACCTCCCCAATGATCTGTTCCGATAAGGACGAGGGATGTCCCTCCTTGATTTCCAAACTTGGTACACTTAAATGGGCCACCATAACACTGCTTAGGCCTTGCTTGATCAACTTTTTATAAGGGTACAGCTCAATACTGTCCAAACGCTCCCTTGTAAAATCGATTACCGGTAAAGCTTTGTGGGAATCCACAGCGGTATCGCCATGTCCCGGAAAGTGTTTTCCACTGGAAAGAACGCCTGCGCTTTCCATTCCCTCCATAAAGGCAATTCCCTTTTGGGCCACATTTTCGCGGTCCTCCCCAAATGAACGATTCCCAATTATTGGATTCCGGGGATTGATGTTAATATCGATATCAGGGGCAAAATTAATATGCACGCCCAATCTTTTTGCGTGCTTGCCAATACGGTTTCCTACTTTCTCCACTATGGCATTATCCTTAATGGCCCCCAGGGTCATGTTCCAGGGAAAGGCATAGGTAGAATCCAATCTCATGGCCAGGCCCCATTCGGCATCCATACCTATCATCAGGGGCACTTTTGAACTCTTTTGGAAATCGTTGGTCAGTTGCGCCTGACGGACGGGGCCGCCCGTAGAAAAAATGAGCCCTCCGATATGATGGTCCCTGATCAAATTTTTAGTTTTTTCGGTACCGGCCCTATCCTGATCCGAAGTAACCATGACCATAAACAATTGTCCCAATCTTTCGTCCAGGGACATCCCATTATAAGTGGCCTCTACCCAGTTCCGTTGTGCCAAGGTATCCTTGGTGACCAAAGGATCTACCTGTCCCTGGGCAGTGCTTATTGATATTATAAATAGTAATACAAGGGAACTTACACGCATAAAAAAATCCATCTTTGATGGTAACTAAGAATTATTTGAAATAGTATACTTATCCGAAAAACAGTCCAAACCAAGGCTTGAACAGTAGTATCGATCGGCGAGGTTTACATAAAACGGCCGTGCCAGCTTTCTTCTGCGGGCACCTCCCAGTGATTCTGGTATTCGTGCTTATTAGCTACCAAATTGTTAAAGACTATGGTGTTTTTGGAAACCGCTTTTTGCTTGGCCATGTTTTTGAAGTCGACCAAGGATTTGTAGGCCACAAAATCGCCCTGCTTATAGGAAACGTTCATTTTGTCCAATAGCTCCACCTTGTACCGCTGCTCCAGCTGCTGAATAAAGCGTACCGAGGCATCTATGGAACATCCGGAAGCGGCATTGAGGGTTTGATCCAGGGCAAGGACAATAAATCTGTTATACCTAATTTCGTATCCTGCCCTCAGATCGCTTCCATGAGCGGTCCAATCGGATACAAAGGCATCCATATCCTGTCTTAGTTGCTGCAATTCTTCTTCAGAAAAACTTCTACTGGCCTGAAAGATCCAAACTCTGGATTCATCCGGCAATGTGTTAAATTCTACGAGCATTTATTAAATTTTTTAATGTTCATCCAAACGATTCCCTTATTTGGTATATCGTTCAATTCTTTTCTACCTGATGTTAAGCTGAGCGCAAAACGACTTCTCGACCGCGCTACCATTGACATCTTTATTAATAATTTCACTACTAAGGATATGAACTGGAAAACGGTAGTCACTTCGACAGAGTCCCTTTTCGGGACTCCCGATAGCTATCGGGAGAGAAGTCGCATATACTGGCCGGGAGCTGGATGTGCGATTTCTCATATACATTCGAAATGACGACCTGGAAACTTTCAAATTATACCCGAAACTTTTATCTATCCCCCCTACCAGTGTTGTCTTTATTATGTACCTCAAAATCAAATTTTTGAAATAATGTCATTTTATCCACTTGAAAAATAAAATTTCTTGGGTCTCGAAGTGACGATCGATTGTCCGGTCGAGCGGAGTCGAGACCTAAATTCAATGATAAAGCCTCCTAAACATAACATAACACGTGTCCTGATCTTGGTCTGTCCAATTCCAAAGTGTGGTTATTTCATGCTATTTTGATACCCGTCCAATCCCTATTTAAGATAATCCGCGAATATCATGGTCATTATTACTACAAATTTACAAATCTTCCGCCCTGGCTATCAGCTCTGCAATGTCCATTACCGCTACGGAGGACTCTTTTTCCTTATTTTTTACTCCATCCGTCAGCATGGTATTGCAAAATGGGCAACCGGCAGCTATAATTTCCGGTTTAATATCCAACGCCTGTTCAGTGCGTTCAATATTAACATCCTTGTTGCCCTTTTCCGGCTCTTTGAACATTTGGGCCCCTCCCGCACCGCAACAAAGCCCACGTTTTTTACAATTTTTCATTTCCACCAGTTCGGCATCCAATTTGCGAATCAGATCGCGTGGAGCTTCGTAGACATTGTTGGCCCTTCCCAAATAACAGGGGTCGTGAAAAGTAATTCTCTTGCCTTTGTACTGCCCGCCTTCCATACCGATACGGCCTTCATCCAATAACTGTTTAAGGAATTGGGTATGATGTACCACCTCGTAATTCCCGCCAAGACCGGGATATTCATTTTTCAGGGTATTAAAACAATGGGGACAGGCCGTAACCACTTTTTTCACCCCATAGGCGTTCAGCACCTCAATATTGGTCACCGCCTGCATCTGAAACAAAAATTCGTTACCGGCCCTTTTTGCAGGATCTCCCGTACAGCTCTCTTCGGTTCCCAACACGGCAAAACTAACATTGGCCTTGTTCAGGATCTTGACAAAGGCCTTCGTTATTTTTTTTGCCCGATCATCAAAACTTCCCGCGCAGCCCACCCAAAACAATACTTCCGGTTGCTGGCCTGCGGCAAAAAGTGCTGCCATTGTGGGTACTTTCAATTCATTTTCCATGATAACGGTAATTTCATTTTGGTTCCTTGGACCAGTTTAGCCTATCCATTTGATTGAATGGCCAAGGGGCACCATTATTCTCAATATTTCCCATCATATTATTCAAGTCCGATGGTGCGGCAGATTGTTCCATAACCAAATATTGGCGCATATCCATTATAATGGACAAGGGATCAATACTCACGGGGCAGGCCTCCACACAGGCATTACAGGAGGTACATGCCCAAAGTTCTTCATGGGTTATATAGTCTCCCAACAATTGTTTGCCATCATCCACGAACGCTCCTTTATTGGTATCAATATTCCTGCCAACTTCTTCCAACCTATCCCTGGTATCCATCATAATTTTACGGGGGGATAATTTTTTGCCCGTTTGGTTGGCCGGACATTCACTGGTACAGCGCCCGCATTCCGTACAGGTGTAGGCGTTCAATAATTGCACCCATTTAAGGTCCATGACATCCGAAGCCCCAAATTTTTCCGGTACGGGTGCATCCCCATCGGGTGCCGCAAACGGATCGGCAGTTGGATCCATCATAAGCTTTACTTCCCTGGTCACCGCCTCCAGATTATCAAACTGTCCCTTGGGCCCCAACTTTCCAAAATAGGTATTCGGAAAAGCCAATAAAATATGTAAATGCTTGGAATAATATAAATAATTCAAGAAAAAGAGAATACCGATAATATGTAACCACCATGCCGATCTTTCTATTAAAATGATGGAGGATATGGACATTCCTTCAAATATAGGGGCAATGAACATGCTTACAGGAAAGGCACCTGCCTTGGTATAATGGGCCGCGTCCATTTGCTGTAATTGATAATCCGAGGCGTTCATGGTCAAAAAAAGTACCATGAGGACCAATTCTATATAAAGAATTAAATTTCCATCCTTTTTGGGCCAGCCGCCCATCTCCGGGTTAAGGAACCTTCCCAACCTGATAATGTTTCTACGGATCCAGAAAACAGCCACCGCAATAATGACCAACAGGGCCAGTATTTCGAAGGACCCAATTAGAAAGCTGTAAAATCCGCCCAAAAAGGCAAATATCCTATGGGTACCAAAAAGTCCGTCCAAGATGATCTCAAGGACTTCGATATTGATAATGATAAAACCCAGATAAACTATAATATGGAGCATTCCTGCAATGGGGCGTACTACCATTTTGGTCTGTCCCAGCGCGATCCTGCACATATTTTTCCACCTCTGGGTTTTATTGTCACTGGTATGGACCGCTTTGCCCAATTTTATATTTCGGGAAAGCTTTTTAATATTTTTTACAAAAAAACCAATGCCGGCAACAAGAATAATTGCAAAAACAATATTAGGAATATAATCCATATGGTGGTCTCTATTTTTCGGCCGGATCTTCTTCAGGAACGGCGTAATCTATTTGCTTTTTGCCAAATACGGAAACGTTTACATAGCGTTTTGGATTTAGGCGGAAATCCTGCAAAAGTAAATCCAGTTCCCTGGAGGCATCGGCCAGATTGTTATATAGTGCTTTGTCGTTCACCAATTTCCCCAAGGAACCCTCTCCCCCTTCAATTTTGGCCATCATATCGTTAATTTTCCCCATAGTGGATTCCAATCCTTTAATGGTCTGGCCCAGCCCGGCATTGACCAAGGTGTCCGAAAGTTTGCTAAAATTATCGGTGATGGTACCTAAATTGCCGATGGACTTGTCCAGATCATCCTTGTTATCCGTCAGGATTTGGTTTAGGGAATTGGCGCTTCCCTGAAAACTTTTTACCAATACGTTCAATCCCGCAATACTTTCCCTTAAATCCCTTTTTGTTTTTTGATCCAAAATATCGTTAACGTTCATCAACAAGGAATCGGCATTGGTTACCGCCCCTTCCACTTTCATTTGCAGGGGAGTCAAGCGTTGCTGTACCAATTCCGTTAGTCCCGGTCTAATGCTGGACGGCAAGGTGTCTCCTGATTTTGCCATGACGGCATCATCAAAAACAGGCTTTATCTGTATTCCCTTTCCACCTATAATTCCGGTATCGTACAATTCGGCACTACTGTTTTTGGAAAAAGAGAAGTCGTTGTCCACTGTAAAGGTCACCAAAAGATTCCCTGAGGAATCATTGAATTTAATATCGTTCACCTTTCCTACGGAAAAGCCGTTGATGGTAACCTGTGTACCGGATTGTAATCCTCCCACATGCTGGTATACGGCATAGAAAGTTTTGCTATTATCGAAAAGAGGTGTAGATTTTAAATAACTAAAACCAAGTATGAACAAAAGGATACCCCCCAAGACTATAATACCCGTTTTTATTTCCCTAGATATTTTCATCCATTAATATTTATTGCTTTTTTTATCCCGATAGCTATCGCGAGTCATACCTGCCCGACTTCTTTCTTCCCGTCCGTACCGGAACGGGCGGACAGGCCGGTGTAATTCGCATATCTTCATTAGGGTTTGCGACCAACTTGGTCCATGCCCGTTTCAAAAGCTTTTATTTTTAGTTCCAAACAAAATTAGAAATAATTTTTAGAAGAGTAGTCATTCCGAAACGTATTTAAGCGCCTCGGTCTCGGAAATACGTACCCCGTCCTTGTAGGCCACAATATACGAAGTATCATATCCTTTGGCATCTGCATTGCTCTTTAAAAGTGTGGCCTGGAAATGGGAATCCGTATTGCCGTACATATAACGGTATAAATTATTGTAAGGCTCTTTGGACAAGGTGTTCAACCCTTTAAAATTCTCCGAATGCAATGGAATATCTTTTGAGCTGGCTAAAATCTGCACCTTAAAAATTATGTTTGCAGCATTCTTGGGCTTCTTTTCAACGGTCTTGGGCACTTCTTCCTTAACAGGTTCTTCTACTATTTCCTTGGTAGTATTGTCCGATTCATTCTTTACCACCAGCACTGTTTTGGGTATGTTCTTGACCGGTTTCTGTTCCAGCACCAGTTGTTCCGATTTCTTATTCCCATCCCGCTTGATTTCATTGGCAACAGGGGCATTGTTGACTGCTATCGGATCGGCAGCCGATATCATCTCGCCCTTATAGGCCAAAATGGCATCGGCAATGGCCTTGCCCATTTCGTTATGCCCTTTTGCAGAATTCAAATAGGCCCCTTCCTCCTTATTCGTTAAAAAACCGGTCTCCACCAACACACTGGGCATAAAGGTCTGGTGCAGCACAATAAAACCTGCCTGCTTCACTTTTCTATCGGTTCTCTTCAACTTATTTGAGAAATTTTCCTGCATTAATTTTGCAAGATTGATACTTTGGTCCAAAAACTCTTCCTGCATAATGGTCAGGCCTATTATGGATTCCGGGGAATTAATATCGTAGGCGGCATACCTGCTTTCATAATTATCCTCCAGGTATATTACCGAGTTCTCCTTCTTTGCTATTTCAAAGTTTTGCTTATTGGCGTGCAGTCCCAGTACAAAAGTTCCTGCACCATGGGCATCGGAACTATGGGAATCACAGTGTACGGAAACAAATAAATCGGCATTGGCCTTATTGGCTATTTCACCCCTGCGGTACAGGTCCACAAAGGTATCGTCCTTACGTGTATAAATGACCTTTATATTGGGGTTCCCTTCCAAAATTTCCCCTACCTTTAAAACAATCTTTAAGGCTATATTTTTTTCCAAATATCCGTTCCCCAAATTACCGGGATCATGCCCTCCGTGCCCCGCATCCAGAACAACCACAAATTTTTCGTCATTGCCATTGTTCCCCATATTTATACCAAAGGAAGACAGTAAATATGTTAAAATAATAAATGGAATAATATAAAACCGTTTCATATTCATATAACTAGAGATAATTTGATCTTTTAATTAGGTTAAATTTATTGCAATACCCTACAAGCGGAACAAAAAATATATGTAAGTTTGAGCCCAAAATGTAGCCAAACCGTTACAAAAATAGGATATATAGCTTTGCAATCAAACAAACATCATGTACTTTTCCTATTGCTCCTATTATATGGTGCGTTTACTGCATCTGCCCAAGAAGACCAAATAAAGCCCCTGCCCATTGTTGCATTTAGGGATACCATAAAAGCCCCTCTTTTGCCCGACCCCAAATTGCAGGATACCCTCTTAACCGATACTACAAAAGTAGACTCTTTAAACGGCAAAAAACCACTTCTCCTGGACAAAATAAAATACAAGGCCAAGGATTACGTAAGGATGAGTCGAAAAGATCAAAAAATATATCTCTATAACGAGGCGGAACTCTATTACCAGGATACCGAATTAAAGGCCGGAATCATTATAATGGACTATGTAAAGAATGAGGTCTATGCAGGGCGTATAAAGGATTCCCTTGGAAATTATACCCAATTGCCATTTTTTAAGCAGGGTACCAATGAAGTAATTCCAGACTCCATACGGTTTAATTTTGACAGCCAAAAGGCCATTATTTGGAATTCCAGAACGGAACAACAGGCCGGTCTGGGCCAATTGGGAAGTGATGCCATGAAAGTCTATGCCGAAATCACCAAAAAAGAAAACGATTCCGTTTATTTCCTAAGTGAGGGCAAGCTGACCACTTCCAAGGATACCGTAGACCCAGACTATTATATACGGGTAAAAAAAGCGAAGTTTGTGCCCCAAAAGAAGGTTATCGCCGGATTCAGCAACCTATATATAGCCGATGTACCTACTCCTGTAGCACTTCCCTTTGCCTATTTTCCTTTGACCGTGGGCAGAACGGCGGGACTGATGATGCCTACTTTTGGCAGCGACCCCACACGGGGGTATTTTTTGCAGAACGGAGGATACTATGTTCCCATAAACGATTATGTAGACCTTACCCTCACCGGGGATCTGTATTCCAATGGAAGCTATGGACTAAGGACCCAATCCGTATACAGCAAGAGATATAAATATAGAGGGAATGTAAATTTCAGATACGAAAACCTGGTTACCAGTCAAAAAGGATTTAGCGATTACAGCAGAACCACCATATACAACATCCAGATTTCCCATGCCCAGGATGCCAAAAGCAATCCCAATTCCAGGTTTCAGGCCTCGGTAAACCTAGGGAGCAGTTCCTATTACAGAAATTCCCTTTTACAGCAGAACCTGCCCAATACCCAGGTAAACAATTTATCATCCTCCATATCCTACTCCAAGACATTCCCCGAATATCCGTCCGTAAACCTAAGTTTAACGGCCACGCACAACCAAAATACCAATACCGGGGCAGTAGATGTAACCTTGCCCACCCTGCAGGCCAGTATGGAGCGTATATTTCCTTTCGCTCCGCGCGAAGGCATAAAAAAGGGTATCATCCAAAATATAAACTTTCAATATAACCTGAACGCAAGAAATAGTATTTCTACTACAGAAGATGATTTTTTGACAAGTAGAATGTTCGAAAATTCCCGTTTTGGTGCCAGAAGCTCCATTCCCCTGAGTACCAATTTTAAAGTGGCCAAACATTTTAGCGTAAGTGTTGGTGGTTCCTATGAGGATGTCTGGGCCATAGAAACGTATGAGAGGGGCTATGACCCCACTACCAAAAGAGAGGTGGTTACGGATACCATTAATGGGTTTGACCGCTATGGCACTTATAACTTTAGTGCCAGTATCGGTACCACTCTATACGGTCTGGTAAACTTTGGGGAGGATAAAAAGATACAGGCCATCAGACATGTTATGAGGCCATCCATCAGTTATGGCTATACCCCGTCCTTCGACCAATACTATGACAGCTATATCGGGGCCAATGATGAATTGGAACTATATAGCAGGTTCGAAGGTACCCTTAACGGCGCCCCGGGCCTTAACAAATCAAGTTCCATGAGCTTTTCCCTCGGCAACCAATTTGAGGCAAAGGTACGCGACAAGGATTCGACGGCCACCAAACCTAAAAAAATATCCATCCTTAGCAACCTTAATCTCTCTACCGGATACAATTTTGAAGCGGATTCCTTAAAACTAAGTCCCTTGAACCTTAGTGGTGGAACCAACATCCTCAACAATAAAATGGCCATTAATTTTGGTGCCAGTTTGGATCCCTATGCCATAGACAACAATGGCACCCGTATAAACACCTTCAATGTAGACAATGGCGGTAGCCTTTTGAGGCTTACCTCCGCGCGGGCCAACCTAAGCTACTCCCTAAGCAGTGAGACCTTTGGGAAAAAAAAGGATGACATAAAAGAGGACGACAAGGATGAATACGACTACGTAGCGGCAAGCGGTGGTAGGGATGACGATCTTTTTGGAAGGGGCGACGACTTTAACCAAAATAGACGGGAAGATGAAAGGGACCAAGATTCCGAAGATGTGGAAAATCCGGTTTATGGCACAAAATTGCCCTGGGACCTGAGGTTGGCCTATGCCGTAAACTACAGCAATTCCAATAGACAAAACACCATAGGCAGCCACTCCCTAATGTTTTCAGGAAATATTCAACTTTCCCCGCGATGGAAAATTGGAGGTTCATCCGGTTACGATTTCAAAAACAAGGGTTTTACACTTACCCAACTGCGGTTTGAAAGGGACCTTAAAAGTTTTAGGATGAACTTTAACTGGACCCCCTTTGGCACCTACAAACGTTGGTATTTCTTTATAGGGATAAAGAGCTCCATACTAAAAGACCTTAAGTGGGAAAACCGTAGCAAACGCAATTAATATAACGTGAGTTCGACATAAAAATAATTGCAGGACATTGATTTCTTGTAAATTAAAAAATTGCTACTGTCCCCTGGAGTCGAGAGGTTATTGTAACGTAATGCTTTTAAAATGAGGTCTCTCCCGATAGCTATCGGGATCCGCTCGACCGGACAGATGTTATATAAACAACTGATTTTAAGTAAAATATAAATCAAACTCACGTTAATCTAATATCAATGCCACTACATCGTTTAAGTCGCCGTTATTTTTCGCAGTCGGGAGCTTTTAGGCAATTATATCCTTACATTGGGACCTCTCCCGATAACCATCGGGATGCGACCGGACAAACTTTACATTGAACTTTAAATCTGCCAACTGAAAACTGTTATGCCAACTCCGTTCAATCTCCCACAATACACACCCCTAACCTCCCGTAAAAAAGCGGGACAGGCTCTCTCAAGAGGGGAATTTAGTTCTCCAATGACACTCTACAAACTTTTAACCTGAAACTTTATATATACGAACTGCCAACCACTATAAAAAGGTCTCTCACAATAGCAATCGGGATACGCCGGTATGGTCGACCGGGCCTGCCGTAAATAAGAAAGACCAAGAACTATTACCGAAAAGATAATTTAACAGGAGCATTCCTATAAAAAGTATTTTCACTAGATTCGAAGCAACAATATAATCCAACTCCCAAACCTAAAAAAATTAGCGTGTCTTGTTTTTGTAACCGGTCCGCCCTATGAGAAAGCGAATAGAAACCATATTAAAACAGGATGTCCCCTATCTGGATTCCACCGGGAACAAGCTTCTCCTGATTGGCTTTATCTGTCTGTATTCTTTCATTTTTATAAATATTTACACCCCCTATAACATAAACACATGGGGCATAAATTATTACTGGCAGTTTATCCTAATAGGCCTATGCGTGTTAATTTTCAGTCAGTTCGTACTCCGTACCACCTTGGGACCCAAAAGATTCAAGATCTATAGCTTAATACCGTGGGGCCTTATGGAAATGGGATTGATGGCATTTATATTTGAACTGGCCTTTAGCCCTCCCTTTAGAACATTTCAGCAACAGATTTCGGAATTTTTCATAACGTTCCGGCAAATAGGGCTGGTAGTGGTGGTGCCTTACACATTATTTCTCTGGTATGCCCAGATCAAACAAAAAATATCCTCGTTCAAAAAGGAAATTCAATTTAATATAGAAGACTCAAGTACGGAGGGGGTCCGTGAACTGTTGATTTTGAACGGAGAGAACAATAAGGTGGTATTGGCCATTAAATACAACCAGCTGTTATATATCAAATCTGCCGGAAATTATTTGGAGATTTTTTACCTAAAAGGAGAAAAATCCAACAAGGAACTGATCAGAATGAGTTTCAAGGAATTGGACAGTATTATCCAAGACCCAAAGGTAGTCCGGATCCATAGATCCTATATGGTGAATACTGCCCATATCAACGCCGTAAAGAAAACCAAAAAAGGCTACACCTTAAGTATCCAACATATTCCCGAAGAAAAAATTCCCGTTTCATTGGGTTACAGGACCAAGTTTGAAAAGGTCCTCCAACTTAAAAAAATACCCCATTAATCCCAAATAGGGCTATTTCATCACAAAATTTCATGGACATAACAGCTAGTGTTATGTTAACCCTATTTTAGTCACCCCAAGTCTTGTTCTTTTTCACCTGACCATTGTTAAAAAAGAGTTCCGTAGCTATGCTATGCAACTATTTTTTGCCTCGTCCAGATAAAAAATAACGGCGACTTAACCGACATAATAGTATTAACATAACACTGGTTGAAGTACCCTCCTTAATTTGTCCCTATATACTGCGTAGCAGCTGTGCAGGACATTGGGTATAGTACATGGACAATCACAAAATGCCAGGTTATTTTGTTCAAAGTCCAATGGATACATACCCCTTGAACAATTGGGAATACTTGGATAAATATATCATTGAAAAACCAAGAAAGAATTAAAGCCAGGTGAAAAAAAGTAGGGTCATATTAAAGGTAACCATATCAGGATCCATTCTAGGAATCTTATTACTGATATTTTTTTCCGGCCAAAGTACCGCTACCTACCACCCCGTTCCACTTCTACAAAGCAGCTGCCCGCCTGGATTTAAACTTAACGGTAATAATGAGTGTATTGCCAAAAATCTCTATAGCCAATATGCCATAACCAACAAGGCCGGTGTTGGTGGCCTAAAATCTGCCCTACCGGAAATTCGCGATGGTTTTTCCCCCCAAGAAATAGACTTGGGCAGGTATTTGTTTTTTGATCCCGTTCTTTCTGCCGACCAAACCATTTCCTGTGCAACATGCCATGATCCCAACAAAGGATTTAGCGATGGGTTGGCAACTAGCCGGGGCAAGGACGGACAAAGATTAAAAAGGGCGGCACCTTCCCTTTATAACGTAGGCTATTTAAAAAAGCTATTCTGGGACGGTCGTGCCCCCACTTTGGAAGAGCAGATGTTGGAACCTTTGTTTTCCAGGGAAGAGATGGGAAATACACCGGAAAACCTGCTCAGGACCATAAATGGAATTGAGAATTATAGAAAACTATTCGCGGAGGCATATCCAAAAAGAAGTAGGGACCAACCCATTGCCCTCAAAGAGATTACCAAGGCCATAGCGGCTTTCCAATCGTCTTTGATTTCTTTAAACAGTAAATATGACCAATATGCACATGGCTATGACGGGGCCTTGAATAAAAATGAAATTGAAGGACTCAATATCTTTAGATCTTTCGTGGCGCGCTGTGCAGAATGCCATACCCCTCCCCTATTTACCAATCAACAATTTGCCGTTATAGGGGCTCCGGAACCCGATGGATTACCCTTGGACCCGGGAGCCGAAATTCCTTTTAAGGACAAAAGCCTGAGAGGGGCGTTTAAGGTCCCCAGTCTGAGAAATATAGCGCAAACCGCCCCTTATATGCATTCCGGAAGATTCAAAACCCTTCGTGAAACCGTTCAATTCTATACCGATGGTCGGGGCCATGCCGTACCTGAAGGGGAAAACCTATTGATACACTGGCATATTTGGGAACCCAATCTAACCGATTACGAATTGGACCGCTTAGTGGATTTTCTCAAAACCCTGACCGACGAATCCTTTACACCTAAAATTCCCAAGATCCTGCCATCTGGGCTTACATCATCAACCTAATTAAACCCAACTAAAAATGAAGAAAAAATCGCCTTTTTTAAAAATCCTCGGTTCCATAGTAATATTGGGTATTGGGGTATTCCTTGGAAAATCGTTTTTCGGCCCAAAAAGTGTAGAAACCGTTCCCATTCCTTCCACCATAAAATATAGAAATGCAGGACACAAAAACGACACTACACAGCTAGCTTCCGATCAGGAATTTACTGGAAAGATCATAGAGGTCAAAAAAGGTTCATCCATTCAAAATGCCGTAAAAGAGGCCAATCCCGGCGACCTGATCCGCGTTTATCCCGGAACCTATTCGGAGAACGTATACATAGATAAGGACAATATTAGCCTGCAAGGAGTGGTCATCAATGGGGAATGGCCCACCTTGGACGGCAAAAAGCAAATAAACGATGCCTTCCTGTATTCCGGCAATGGAATCCTTATCGAGAATTTTAAAATAATCAACTACAAAGGCAATGGCGTAATGGGCCAGGCCGGCAACAATTTCATAATCCGCAATAATTGGATTATCGACACCGGTGTTTATGGTATTTTTCCGCAATATGGCAAAAACGGACTCATTGAACATAACGTGCTGAGCAAAATAGCGGATGCGGCCATTTATGTTGGCATGTGCGATAATGTTGATGTACGCCATAACGAAGTGTTCGATAATGTTGCGGGCATTGAAATTGAAAACTCCAGGCACTGTTTGGTAGAAAACAATTATGCCCACAACAATACAGGCGGACTATTGGCCTTTGTAACCCCCGGGCTCCCCATAAAAACTACTTTTGATGTTATTTTGCGCAACAATTTTGTGGTAAACAACAATCACGAAAACTTTGGCGCACCGGGTTCTACCGTTTCAGGAATTCCCCCCGGTACCGGAATACTGATCATGGCCGCCGATGACGTAATCGTAGAAAACAATATCATCACCGGAAACAACAATACCGGGATTACCATTGTGGATCTTGCTACGGGCGATCCCAAGGCAAACGACCCCAATTCCGAAGGAAATCCGGACAGGGTAGTAATCCTTGATAATATCATGTTCAACAATGGCAATGAACCTAATGGTGAAATAAAGGCCATAATGCTTACCCAAATGGATACGAAGGGACCCGATATTTTTGCCTATGGAGGTGGAACCGGTAGTACCATCAGGGATAAGAACAGATATCGGACCTTTGGTCTGGAGAATTACGGTATTGCACAAATAACCGATACCAAGGATATCCCCACCATGATGACCCCGTCTCCGGTGCCGCCCAGATCGGTTTCCGCAGAAGAATTGGGCGAGCTTACCTATTACGGGGTCTGCGCGGGCTGCCACGCATTCGGCACCAGATTGATAGGTCCGCCTACCGAAATCCTTCAGGCAATACACAAGGACAACCCCCAGGGGATAGTAGACTATATCACAGCTCCAAAAAACCTGAGGGAAGACTATCCGGAAATGCCGCCCCAAGATTATTTATCCGAAGAAGCCAAAATGGCGGTAGCCGAATATATCCTGGCATTAAAACATTAAACCCGTTCCTTCGTATAAAGGACTTTTACAATTACCTGCACAACAACGTAAATAAACTACCAAACCACATATATATGAACAAACTAATTCTAATATTGGCCATATTCGGTACTTCTATTACCGCCATGGCCCAAAAAACCATTTCCGGTCAGGTACTGGAAAAAGATACCAATACGCCGCTCATAGGGGTAAGCGTATTGGTCAAAGGCACCCAGAAAGGGACGACCACGGATTTCGATGGGAATTACTCCTTGACAAATATCGGCAATAATGATATTTTGGAATTCTCTTATATAGGGTATTCCACCAAGGAAATACCGGTCGGAAACCAAACTACGATCAATGTCCTCATGGATATTAATGCAGAGCAGATGGACGAGGTGGTGGTTACCGCGCTCAACATCCAAAGGGATAAGGAATCCCTTGGCTATTCCATCTCCCAGGTATCCTCTGGGGAGGTCAACGTAGCCAGGGAAAACAACATCATGAACTCCCTTTCGGGAAAAGTATCCGGATTACAGATCACACAATCCAACACGGGGGTCGATGGTTCCAGCCGGGTACTCCTCAGGGGAATCACTACCATCAACGGTAACAATAGACCCTTGGTAGTGATCGACGGTATACCCATTAGCAATAACTCCGGCGGGGCCGGTGGTAGTGGAGGTGTAGACCGGGGCGATGCCCTGTCCGACATCAATCCCGATGACGTAGCATCCATCAGTGTACTGAAAGGGGCCGGGGCAGCTGCGGCCTATGGATCACTGGGTATGAACGGAGTAATTCTGATCACCACCAAGTCGGGCACAAAAAAGGATGGCATAGGTATTTCCTTAAATTCATCCTTTGCGTTTATAGATATCGCCTTGACCCCTGATTTCCAAAACGAATACGGGGCAGGGGCATTTGGGGATTTTGCGCCGATAAATGCCGATGGCAGGCCCGTATTGGATTATCCCTTCTCATGGAGCTGGGGACCCAGAATGGAAGGTCAGTCCTATACCAATTGGCTGGGACGGCAAGACACCTATACTCCCAACCCCAATGGGAATCCCTATAAGGAATTTTATCAAACCGGATATACCATGTCCAACACCCTGGCCTTTGAGGGCAGAAGTGACAAAGGGTCCTTTAGATTGTCAATAACCGATGAAGACGGGCAAGGCATCGTTGGCAATAATACATTGTCCAAACAGACCTTGAGTTTAAGGGGTTCCTCCAAACTGACCGATAAATTAAGCGTTGATGGAAAAATGACCTACATCACTTCCAAAGTCAACAATAGACCACAATTGGCCGAAGGTAGCGGCAATACGGCATTACAACTCTCCCTGATGCCAAGGGATATACGATTGGAAGATGTAAAGAACAACACGGTAAACGCCAATGGGGAAGAAATTAAATGGAATTTGGACAATACGTTCAACAACCCCTATTGGGCACTGGACAATGCGGGCAATAGAGATGAAAAAGACCATTTTCAAGGCTTTATCTCCGCAAATTGGGAGATTGATGACAAGTTCAATATCACAGCTAAATCGGGGATAGATTTTATCATTAATGATTATACCAGTTTTGGGGAAACAGGGGCACAGGCCATTGAAAACGGATTGGGTTCATATAATCACGATGATAGCAAAAGTAATATATGGAATTCGGATATTTTAGGAACATATTCCACCAACATCTCGGATTTCAATATTACCTTAAGTTTGGGGGCCAATTACCGCAATGAGTACAGCAGCTACAAAAATATTTGGGGCAATGATGCCAAGGTTCCCCATTTTTATAGGATCAGCAATTATAAAAATTCCTTCTCCTCTGAAGGAATTTCAAAAAAAGCCATTTATTCTTACTATGCACTTGGACAGTTTGGCTATGGAGGTTTTTTATATTTCGATGCCACCCTGAGAAATGATAATTCTTCCGCATTGCCCCAGGCCCATAATTCCTATTGGTACCATTCGGAGAATATAAGTTTGTTGTTCACCAAACTGCTGGGCATCAATTCCAACCTTCTGAGCCAAGGCAAGCTTAGGGGATCCTTTGCCAAAGTGGGGAACGACACCAGCCCCTATAGGACACAGGCCGTTTACAATGTAGACCAAACAGTTACGCTACCCTATACCGTGGCTTCGATTTCAGGAAGTCTTCCCTCTTTTGATTTAAGACCGGAAACATCGGAATCTTGGGAAATTGGGGCCGATCTGGGTTTTCTAAAAAATAGAATCACTTTGGATGTCACTTATTACAAGACGAATACTACGGACCAAATTATGGCCGTTCCAATTTCAGGGACCACGGCCTATTCCTCAAAGGTGATCAATGCCGGGGAAATTGAAAACAAGGGCATTGAGGCCCAATTGAACGTAATTCCTTTTGAATCCGAAAATTTTTCATGGGACCTAGGGTTTAATTTTACCAAAAGCAGCTCCAAAGTAATTACGTTAAATGAAGGGTTGGAAAGTATCTCCCTGGGGTCTCTCTGGACCGCTTCCGTTGAGGCAAGACCTGGCCAGGAATTTGGCACCATCTATGGCAATGATTTTTTAAGGGATAATTTCGGGAGGAAGATCATTGGAAATGATGGTCTTGCCAAAAGAGGGGACCGCATAGCCCTGGGAAATATAAACCCGGATTGGTACGGCGGTTTTACCAATAAGATCCGTTACAAAAACTTTAGCTTAAGTTCACTTATCAGCGTTCAGGCAGGTGGGGAATATTATTCGTACGGTAGAGGGTATCGCCTATTTTTTGGAACGGATGAACGAAGTTTAACAGGTAGGGAAAATGGAATTATAGAAGAAGGCATCAATGAGTTCACCGGTTTTCAAAATGAAGCTCCAACCAGTGCAATGCTCAAACAGTTTACGGATATATTCTCCAATCAAGTGGCTACCGACATCATTCTGGATGCCACGAATGTAAAACTAAGGGAGGTGGCGTTGAGTTTTGAATTACCTAAAAAAATGCTAAAGAACACCTTTGTCCAGTCCGCAAGTCTGTCCGCCGTTGGCAGAAACTTGCTCTTTCTGTACAATGCCGCCGGCGATATAGATCCCGAGGCAACCTATAGTAGTGGCCCGGCCAGTACCGCTTTTGAACATTCATCGCTGCCCTCTACCAGGAGCTATGGACTGAACCTAAAAATCAACTTTTAAACAGATGAGTATGCAATCCATATACAAAACCATAAAAAAAACAGCAGCTGTCACTGTATCGGGAATCTTGTTACTTTCCTGCGAGGGGCATTTGGAGGACCTATATGACAATCCCAATGCCGTTACCAATATAGATGATGCCGCCCTGTTTACCAAGGCGGTCAGAAGTTTATTTCAAGGAACTACGGACAATGGGTCTTCCCATTTTGCAGGTATGTATGCCCATTACTATGTGGCAGGAAGTACTTGGAGGGCCCCGGATCAATACGGTGATGGCCATGACCAGGATTACAACAGCATTATGAACGAGGGTTATGGCGGAACAATACGCCATATTGAAGAAGTTTTGGAACTCACCTCCACATCCGGTACCCAAAACAATGTTAGAAACGCCCTTGCCCATATTATTGCCGTATTGGGCTATGCAAAGATTACCGACGGATTTGGGGATATACCCTACTCTGAAGGTGGCAAAGGAAAATCGCAGGATATATTGCTTCCAAAATACGATTCCCAAGAAAGTATTTACAAGGACTTGATCCTTAGGCTGACCAATAGTATAAATGTATTGAAAACGGCAGACCCTACAATGGCCTATCCCAATTCGGACCCCATCTACAACAATGATTTGAAAAAATGGGTCCGTTTCGCCAATAGCGTTCGGCTACGTCTGGCCATGCGTTTGCGCTATGTAGATACGGACCTGTCCCGATCTATCGTCTCCCAATGTATGTCCGAACCCTTAATGGAAACCCCTGAACATGATGCCTATATGATTGAAACCGAGGGCACAGGCAATGCCTGGTTTACCAGAAGAACAGGATTTCCTTCCATAAAAATGTCCAAATTTTTAATCGATCAATTACAGATTGCCAACGATCCGAGATTATCCGTATTCGTTAGTAAGGATGCCAACGGGGAATATTCAGGTATCGTTAATGGCCTGACCGATCAGGCTTTTGGAAATTCCAATTTTGCCAACTTATCCGATATGGGCCTTGCCCTATCTTCCCCGGAAAGTAAACTATATATGATGACCGCGGCCGAAACGTGGCTTTTAAGGGCCGAGGCCGCCTTGGTCTATGATGATGATCCCGTAACGGCCAACACCCTATATAGACAGGGCATAGAAGCTTCCTTGCACCAATGGGAGGTTAATGATGCGGAGATCTCCAGCTTTATGGCCACATCTGCTGCTACTTTATCCGGTGTAAACGACGAGGAGCAAATCGGTGTCCAAATGTGGTTGGCACTAACTCCCAATTACTTTGAGGGATGGTCCCATATCCGTCGCACAGGTTATCCCGTTATACCGGTGAGAACCAGTGAAGATGTATCGAAAGGGGCCACCAATGGCATTATGCCCAATAGGTTTATGTACCCTTCCTTTGAACTGGGTGCGAACAGCACCAATGTGCAGGAAGCCATTTCCAGACAGGGAACAAATAAGATCGATACCAAGGTATGGTGGGATAAAAACTAAACGATAAATATAATCAGATGAAACAAGCATTAAGAATTTTTATTCGTGTAAAAAATATTAAGCAATTCCGTCTTCTTCTACTTGCCATACTATTGGTCAACTGTAGCGATGATAATGAACCACAAATCCCGCTTTCGGATTTTCAATTTATGGTAGAGGGTTCTGTGGTAACCTTTAACGGAACGGTTGAAAATGCTACTTCCATTACTTGGGATTTTGGCGACGGTTCCAGCAGCACGGAGGAAGATCCGGTATACGCCTTTGCCAGTCCCGGAACCTACAATGTGGTCATGACGGTAAGCGGCGCAAACGGTACCTTCTCGGAAACCAAAACAGTTACTATTCTTCCTACACTGGACATTCTCCTAACAGGGGGACCGGCAAGGCCCCAAGGAAAAACATGGAGGTTAAAAAAAGCATATACCGCGGGTATGGAAGGTGCCGGACCGATCGAAAATAAGTTGGGGCTTATGATCGCATCCTTTGATAATTTATTGGGTGCGGTAGGATTGGGAGCTTCCTATGACGATACCTTTACCTTTGTCCATGACGGGACCTATAAAGTAGATAATGTTGATGGCCAAAGCCTTATGGGCATAATACATGCCAGTGCTTTTCACGCAGCCAATATTACCGCCGTTTCAGCAGATCTGGCCAACGTACCCTTGGTCCATGCAACCTATACGCCAGTGGCCGAAGCTACCTGGGAACTTAACGAAGACGATTTTACGGTTGACACCCTATATCCCCAAGTTGGACCTGTAAGTATCGTTTTCACTGGAAAGCAACGTCTTATCTTAGGGGAATACCTAGGGTACAAAGAAACCAGTAATATCGTAATCCTAAAAGAGATTACCGAAACAACGATGAACGTTGCCATGGGCATCCACACGGAGCCGGATTTCTATGATACCCCGACCCTGTTCTTTCATTTGACTTTGGAATCCCTATAATTCCCATTTTTTTTTGAGGGAAATGTTTGGTTATATACTATGGATATTTATGAAAATATCCCCAAATAAATAGGTTTGGGGATGTTTTTTATATTAATTTAATGCCTATGGACATTTTAGGAAAACAGCGCGCTTTTTTTGCAACACAGCAAACCAAAGAGATGTCATTTCGAAAAGCGGCCTTAAAGCGGCTGCAAAAGGAAATAATGGCACGTGAGGACGATATTGCACAAGCCATTTACAACGACTTTAAAAAGCCCAAGTTCGAGACCTTGGCAGCGGAAACGCAATTCGTATTGGCGGAATTAAAATTGATATTAAGAAATATCCATAATTGGTCCAGGCCTGTAAAAAAACCTAGTACTTTAATGAATTGGCCCTCTTCGGATCGGATCTATAGGGAGCCTTACGGTACGGTATTGATTATTGCCCCATGGAACTATCCATTTCAATTGGCATTTGCGCCTATGATCGCCGCTGTGGCGGCAGGAAACACGGTTGTGGTAAAGCCCTCCGAAGTTACACCGCATACGGCATCGATCATCTCAGAGATTATCGGTGCGGTCTTTAAACCGGAACATGTTAGCGTTGTGGAAGGCGGTGTGGAGGTATCCCAAGAACTTTTGAAGGAAAAGTGGGACTACATTTTTTTTACCGGAAGTACCCGCGTTGGGCAAATTGTTTATGAAGCCGCGGCAAAACACCTTACCCCCGTAGCCCTGGAACTGGGAGGAAAGAATCCCACCATAGTAGATGAAACGGCATCCATCAATTTGACCGCAAAACGGATCGTTTGGGGCAAATTCCTAAACGCCGGCCAAACCTGCATTGCTACGGATTATATCCTTGTCCATAAGGACGTAAAAGACCAACTTGTGGACGCTCTAAAACAAAATATAACCAAGTGTTACGGAGAACATATGGAAAAATCCCCGGATTTTTCCCGCATGGTAAGCAAAGATCATTATAACGGATTAAGAGAGATGCTAACGGGCGAGGAAATTCTTTTTGGCGGCGATAGCAATGATGAAGATAATTATCTGGCCCCGACCTTGGTAAATGAACCCAAATTGGACAGCAAATTGATGCAGGGTGAAATTTTCGGGCCCATACTTCCCATTATTGCCTACACCAATGAGGCCGATATAGATCGGCATATCACCAATTATGGAAAACCTTTGGCTACTTATATATTCTCCAACCGCAGATCCTTCCAGAAAAAAATAATCGATAGATATAGTTTTGGCGGGGGTGCCATCAACGACACTGTAATACAGATCACCAATAAAAACCTTCCTTTTGGAGGAGTTGGTGCCAGCGGTATAGGTGCCTACCATGGCAAAAGATCCTTTGACCTTTTTTCGCACCAAAAGGCCATTATCAAAAAAGCCAACTGGTTGGATGCCCCACTCCGTTATCCGCCCTATAAGCTGCCCATGAAGCTGGTAAAAAAAATAAAATACCTGTTTTAAACTTTGAACGGGACAGCAATTGAAATTGAATCTGGCTCCCTTTTATTTATTCGGGATATTCCGGAAAAGATCCGAATCAACAAGGGGAATAGACTATAAGCCTTTCAATTTCACCTATTAAAAAATTTCTTGAAACCGACTATCCTCGAGGCAGAGCCGTAGAGATATTTCACCGTACCGATAGCTATCGGTATCATTTTGGCCGTAGGGCCAAAAACCGAAATTTTGTATTTTGCCCCACCCGGAATTGCGAAAAAGCAATTCCGACCTCCCCCAAGGGGAGGTATGATCGGAAACCCCGAGGCAAAGCCGTCGGGAAATTATAAAGATTAAATATAACGATAAATTTTCGTCGGCAACCGATCTTGTTAACAGTATTACTTTTGAAGTAATGGTATTGGAATTTCTTTTGATAAAAGATGAACCCTGCCCAAAAAGGCAGGGTTTCCATTACCACACTGGATTTTAACGGCTACCCGGCAAAATCCAGCATTTTACCATTTTTCAATTCGCCAAGTACTGTTACATCCTTACTTTTCTTATATTCTTCCAGGGCCATAAGCATTTGCTCCTCCGTATCCCTTCTGATTTTTATACCCCCGGTTTTCTGGTTTCTATTTCGAACTTCAATATAATATCCATCTTTAAGTTCCGTTGGTTTTGTCGCCGGCCTTCCCATATCCAATAACTAATTTTTACTGTTCAACTATTAATTTAAAGTGCATTAAGTTTTCTTAGTCGTATAAACATATTAAAACATAACACATTAATCGGGAATAATATGGCATATTAATGTATAAACCTAAAAAACAGTTGCTTTTAACAAAAACTTAGCAGAAAAGCCCTAGATGGCCTAAATTATTTCCGGGACTTCAATAATTGGTTATGGAAATTAAATCGATGATTGGTCCCCAAATTAAGATTCAGCGCAGCAAATGTTCTACAATTGGACGATACAAAAAATGAACAGAATACGAACTTGGAGATAGTTTGTTCTATCTCTTTCAATTACTTACAAAACTTTTGGGATTGATCCCGAAGACCTGCTTGCCTTTGGCAGCTGATTTAAATGGATTATTTTTTCTTGTATCCTATCTGTTTTCTAGGTTCAGGGTTATCTTTTTTATCGACGAGTTCGTCCAAATAGCTAAATACCAATTCTATGTTCTTACTTTGATTGGAGATCTTCTTTTTTATTTCCTCAATCTCCAGTTTCATGTGTAGGTTGTCGGTCAACATTTCCCTTAGCTTGGTAAATATCCGCATGATCTGGATATTGACAGCAATGGCCTTTTTACTATTCAATACGCTCGATAGCATTAGTACACCATGTTCTGTAAAAACGTATGGCGGTTTTCTTCTTCCACCCCAACTTGGAGATGTGTTTCGGGACTTTAAGACCTCCCATTCAATTTCGGACAACTGGAACATAAAATCCTCGGGGAACCTATCCCGATTTCTTTTTACCTGTTGGTTCAATACTCTTGTTTCTACTTCGTAGAGTTCAGCCAGGTCACTGTCCAACATTACTTTCAGGTCCTTGATGTAATAAATCTTGCTGATAACTACTTCTTCCGGGATGGTCAATTTATTGCTCATGTATTCACATAGATATTCAAAGATAATAACTTGTCATCACAATTTGTGATATCAAGTGCCTCCTCCTACTTATTCATTGCCTATAATAGATAATCTCCAAAAGTTAGTTCAAGATTCCCAAAACCTTTTTAACAGCAAAAAAGGCCGGTATAAGGGATATCCCTTAACCGGCCTTTTAAACAATTATTAAATTCTTTCCTACTACTTGCCGTGCGGATGCTGTTTCAACAATTCTTCCGGCGAATAAAAACCTTGTTTATCCTTGATCTGCCCACGCACTTCTTTCACTTTCTCCGGTGAAATTGGGGCGGCCTTGTTACCGAAGGTATTCCTAATATAGGTCAATACGGCAGCAGTCTCATCTGCAGTGAGTAAATTTTCAAAAGGGGTCATGGGCACTTGGCCGGGATAGCTCTTGCCGTTGACAACGATTGGTCCCATAAGACCTTTAGTGGTCAATTTTATAAGTCTATCCTCATTACCGGTAACCCATTCGGAGCCCGCAAGGGGTGGAAATCCGGAGGCTTCAAGGCCTTGGCCGTCCGCTTGGTGGCAAGTGGCACAATAGCCGTCCCTCATGTATATTTCCCTTCCAGCGACCAATAGTTCCAAATCTTTCCCTTTTAGATCGGTCTTTATGACTTCTTTGGGCTCTTCTCCCGCCTTATGTCCGTTTAAGTGCGCGAGTGCCGATTCATACGGTCTTTCCATCCATTTGTCCAAACCTTTTTTACCCGCTTCGGTAATTATAGGGATTCCTGTATCCCTGCCCAGCCATGAGGCGGCAACCAAAGCTTCCAACCTTACCCTTGGATTGTCGTCCTTGGCAGCCTGCATCAGAAGTTCGGCTTGGTCGGGAATCTGGTGCCCAGCATAGCGCAAAACTCCTACCGCGGCCGCACGGGCCCTGAAATCTTTGGAGTTCAGCACTTGTTTGAGCAATTCACCGTCTACCTTATCCAGGCCCCATGTAACCCAAAGGGCTTCCAGAACATGGTGTTCGTACCTAGGATTATTTGTATCCAGATCGGCTACCCATGTTTTTAATTTGGACAACACCTCGGAGGCATCCCTGGCACGCAATTCCCTTTTGGTCCTATAGCGGGTACGGTATTCGGGAAGTTTAAGGTTTTCCAATAGTTCATCAATACTGGCATCCGCTACCTTGGCAGGCTCTACCAAGGGCCTGGAAGGATAAGTAATACGGTACACCCTCCCATGAACATGATCACGCAGCGGGTCCCGTGCATTGTGCTGCATATGGCCTATTAGTACGTTATGCCAATCTATAAAATACAGGGAACCGTCCGGGGCAAATTCCATATCCACAGGCCTAAAATTCTTATCACTTGCAGAGATCAGATCTTCTTGATGCCTACTAAGATAACCGGCCGTTTTAGGGTCGTCTACCATGGAATGTTCCTTGATCCCTAAAAATCCAATGGTATTGGCAATCAACATATTGCCCTGTGCGGCATCGGGGAAATGCCTACTGGACACAAACTCCAGTCCTGAAGTAGGTCTCACCAAATGGTCTTTTTCTATAAGGTTTTCCGGTAAGGGAGAACTTACACCGTACCTGGGCAAAATGGTCCCCGGCATCATCCAGGTAGCGGACGGACCCGAGGTATGCTCAAAAAACGGTTGTCCCCAATCATCAAAGGCAATGCCCCAAGGGTTTGGAATGGGCAACTGGGCCGTACGTTCCAAATAATGCCTTTGTGGGCTATACCTATAGAACCCACCATTGGTCCCCCTAACGGTTCCGTAAGCGGTTTCCACATTGGTATGTAGAAACACCCCTTCGCCCATATAGATAGCGCCGGAAGGATCGGCCGTAAAGGCACTAATGGCATGGTGGGTGTCATGGTCATCAAAACCACTTAGAACGATTTCCTTTACATCGGCCCTATCATCCCCATCCGTATCCTTTAAAAGCACCAGATTGGTACCTTGCGACAGATAAACACCTTCAGGTGCAAATTCAAAACCAATGGTCAAATGAAGTCCGTCCGCAAAAATAGTCTGCTTGTCGGCCTTGTTATCACCATCCGTATCCTCTAAGATCAATAACTTATCATTGGGCTTACTATCACCGGGCTTATAATGTGGATAACTTGGCATGACCGCCACCCAAAGCCTTCCCTTGTTATCAAAAGAAACCTGTACGGGATTGGCCAGATCCGGAAACTCCACTTCCGAAGCAAAAAGTTCTACCTTATAACCGGGCGCCGGTTCAATTTTATCCAGTGCATCCTGGCCATATAAATATTCCGGGGTACCATTTTTATTACTGGGCTTATAATTGGTCTGTACTTCCGGTAATGTCCTGGTTTTGGCATCGCTTTTGGCCAGATCCATTTTTTTACCCTCCAGGGCCTGCCAAATGGCCGTATCCCTTATAGCCGTCATCTGGCGTATTTTTTCTATTTCGTAAGGATAATTATCCGGGCCGAACGGATCGTAACGCCTACCATAGGCATGTACCCCGTTAGGGATCTTAAAATCGTTATGCCAGAACCAGTTTTTCTCGTTCACGGTTTCATTGACCAATTCACGGTGGGCTTCCGCCTTACTTTCCTTGTTTCCGAAAATTTTATCGGCCAGGAACTTGGCAAACTTTTGATAGCCATAATCGGTCAATTGAAATCCGTCCTGGGTCAAATCCGTACTTTCCGTTTGGTACCATTCCTTGGTTGCCCCATAGGCATCTACCAGGAGAACGCCCTCTTCGGTGGCCACTTCCTTCATGGCTGCCGTATATAGCTCAAGGTTCCCATTTTCCTTTTTACCATCCGGCAGATCCATTTTGTCGGAGAGGTCCTCAAAGGCAATCGGCGACACCAACGCCAATTGCGGAGGAGTACTACCGTTATACTTTTGACTTAGGGTGTGCTTTATAAAGGCCCGTAATTCCCCCTTATAATTATCCACCCCTTCCGGTCCTTCAAAGGATTCGGGATACCCAAAAAATCCGATGATGATATCGGCCTTTAGGCTGGTTATCCATTCGTCCGGAGAAGGAAAATGGCCTATTGGGCCCGACCGACCTCCCTTTTCATCATCTTCAAAATGGATGGCCTGCCCCGACTCATGCTCAAATTTTTCCGCCCCTGGAAAGGCCCATGGGGAATTGCGCGATGAATGCGGTCTAAAACCAGGTGTATTTCCGCCATCGCACATATTACGGATATACAGGGAATCATTGGGGAAACGTAGTTGCATTTCCGTTTCAAAATGCCCAAAGTTCATCATACGCGACCCCAAATTATTACCCACTAATACGATATGGGAGTTAGGGGAAATTTTCAAAGTGTTGTCTTCCCTTTCACTACAACTATATAGGCCAAGGAGCAGGAAAAGCATTAGGAACCAATTTCCCGCAGCAACGTTTTTATTGATTTTCATCTTTATTTGGTATATAATTAATTGATATTCACGTGTATTCCTTCTTTCTCGGATTTCTCACAGGCCTCTATAATCCGCTGGCACGTAATGGCATCCTCCAGACTTGAAAGCGGGGCCCCATTGTTCCGGACTACATTGTTGATAAAATGCGTTGCCGTATTCTTTATGGATTCAGGGTAGCACTGATACGTCTGTGAATGGGCTCCGTTACGATCATTGATAACCCAATCCCGATAACTGTAGCGTGTACTTCCTTTGGTACCGATAACCTTAATAATACAGGTCCAGGGATCCCCTGCGTGATCATCATTGGCAAAACTGGCCGATAAATGGCTCAGGGTGCCATTCTGCATTTTAATATTGGCCATGGCCACATTTTCCTGCGGGGCAATGGTCGTATCCAAGGTATGCTTTAAACAGGAAACCGTTTTCGGCTGTCCTGCCAAATACAGCATGGTATAACTGTGATGGGTCAATATCTGGCGAATAACACCCGGATAACGGGCCCTGACATCCTCGGCATGATGTATATTGTACATCATATAGAATTGGGAAACATCGCCCAACTTTCCGCTTTCGATCATGGATTTCGCCCTTTTGATCCCTGCTTCGTAGATATAATTATGAACGGGCATACATTTGACCCCTGCGGTTTTAACGGCTTGCTGCATCAACTCCAATTCCGAAATACTGGAGGCTGCCGGTTTTTCTACCAGTATATGTTTTCCTGCCTTGGCCGCCCTAATGGTATAATCGCAATGGGTTTCCATATTGGTCAATATAAAAACAGCGTCTATTTGGGGGTCCTGGAACAATTCATCCTCCGTTCTATAGGTTTTGCACCCGAAAATTTCGGCCTTTTTTTCCCCCTTCCCAAAGGTTCTGTTCCAAAGCCCCACAAGTCGGGCACCCGGCAAACTATTTATGGCTTCCGCATGCAGATCGGCTATATCCCCCGCTCCGATAAATCCTATTCCTATATCTTTCATGAGGCAGCAGTGGAATATTTTAAGTTGCCCTTTTCGGCCATAGCCTTAAACTCTATCAGGGATATACGTATTCCCTCCGCTATTTCCGTCAAAGGCAAATTTTTGAACGTGCCCGCTATTTTACTGTGGTCCAAATCGCAAACGAAAAGGTTGGGCGGAGCCCCTTCCGCAACCGAAAGTGATACATATTCCCCCATACCCAAAGCGGTAGCCTGTTCTTTTACAATATCCAGGAACGAAGTAATGGGAATAGTCTCCCCTTGTATATTAAAGGCTCCAAAGCCCTCATAGGATTGTAGGGCACAGGCAGCGAACTGGGCTCCCACATCTTCCACAAAATGGTAATTTTCCCTTCCCTGATAGGGCATTTCAAAAGGAACGACCTTTCCTTCCAAAGCTCCGAGGACTATGGCCTTTAATGCATTGGTTGGCGCCGAGGTCTTTCCTTTGTCCCTTCCCTTTCCGTAGGTGGTATTCAATCTTAGACATACCGTAGGTACTTTGGTATTATCGTGAAACAAACGCGCCAAATGTTCCCCGGACAATTTCCAAATACCGTAGTGGTTGGGCGGGGCCAATGGAACATCCTCGTTTATGATGTCCTGGGGATACATGGACCTCATACCGTAGACCGCGGCCGAACTGGCAAAAACAAATCTCTTGAGATTGGTCAATTTTTCAGCAGCATCAAAAAGTGCCATAGTACCTCCGGTATTTATTTCCATCCCCCCTATATGATCGCGGGAACAATCCGGACTTTGGTAGGCCCCCAAATGAATAATGTGGGTAGGATCCACCTCCAACAATACCCTTTCCATCTCCCTATAATTGGAAACATCCAGGGCAACGAGTTCCAAGCGGGGATCCAAATCATCAGGAAGCCATAATTTTAATGGATCTACATTGTTGGAGCGGGTCGCAATAACGATTTTCCCCACCTCCCTGGATTGTAGAAGCTTATAAATAGTGACCGATCCTATACAGCCGGTACCTCCGGTAATAAATATTTTGTGCATAATCCTTGATGCTGTTTTTTAAAATTTAGGTTGCAGGCCCGTGCAAGAACCCATGAATCATCAGTTCATTTTTACTACGGCCTTCATATTATTTGCCTTTATCGAATCTTCAAAAGCTTGATTAATGTCCTTAAAATCATAGTAATCCGTGTAGTGTTCCGAAGGAAAAATTCCGGTTACCATCAATTTTTGAGCGGCCATGTAGTCTGCCCTGCAAGACCCCATGGAACCCCTCATATTTAAGGAGGTACGGGTAAGGTGCGTGGCATTGATCTGTACATCCGTGCCATAGGTGGCAATAACACATATATCCCCTTCCGGTCTTACAACCCCTACCGCTTCCGATAGTACCGGTGGGACACCTGAACATTCTATAAGAAGATCTACTTTACCATTGGAACCAAAAGGGATACCGTTATCATCTGTAATGCCATTTTGCAATTGGGAGGTCAAGGTATTTTCAGGGGAAACCTCTATGGTTATGAAGCCTCTTTCCTTTGCCTTTTTCAAACGGATATCCCTATCGTGCGCAATACCCGTTACGGCCACCCTTGCCCCTGCTGCCCGAGCCACTTCCGCAGACATCATTCCTATAATTCCGCAGCCGGTAACGACTACATCCTGTCCCGGCTTTATGTCACATTTGTTATAAAGGGCATTGGTAATGATGGACAAAGGCTCCACCAAAGCACCTTGGGCTGGGGTAAGGCCTTTCATCAAAGGCACTACACGATCCGACTCCAATACTACCTGTTGCCCAAACCCGCCGTTTCTATGAAAACCGATTATTTCCTTTTTTGGGCATAGATTCCATTTGGACACACTACAGGCCGGGCAATCCTCTTCCCGGCACCCCAACATGGCCAAGGGCGTAAAAATATCCCCGACCTTAAGGTCACCGTGGTCTCCGGGACCCAACTCCAGCACCTCTGCGCTAAACTCGTGCCCAATCACCCTGGGACGCTGTACCCAATCAAAATTGGCCTTACCAATAGTAGCACTATTGTCCGAACCGCAAATTCCCGTATACAATGTCTTTGCCAATATTTCCCCTTCCTTTAAAGGGGGCATTTCCATATCTACAATCGCAGAATTACCAAGGACCGATTGACCGGTGTTCGGATATATCTTTTCGTTGGATTGAAGACAAAACCCTTTTATAGCATTATTCATCTGTTTATTTTTATTTGTTTTTAATTGGTCAGAT
>CBFGWQ010000020.1:0-34955 GCA_965652575.1 uncultured Arenibacter sp.
CCTATTTCTGTTGCTCCAAATACGCTACCAAGGAAGCCATTTCCTCATAGCTCAGGGCATTTACCAGTCCAGAGGGCATCATAGAGGTTTCCAGTTCCTTTCTTTCCGCGATATCCGATTTTTTTAACTGGGTAGCCACTCCCGCAATATTTCTTATGGTCAGGTCCGTTGCCGATTCCTGGGTAACAAAACCAACATAATTATCCCCTCCCTTCGTACGTATCTGTACCGTTGAAAATCCTTGGGAAATGGAAGCATTGGGTTTCAGAATAGACTCTGCGATCTGCTCCCGGTTCATAATGGAACCTATTTGCCCCATAAACGGCCCTTTCATTACTTCACTTGTAGATACGCTGTGACAGGTAAAACAAGCCTGGGTCTTGAAAATTTCCTTTCCTTTTTCAGGGTCGCCCTTTATATTTTTCAGGGCGATCATAATATCCTCAATGGAAGCCTCACCTATCTGGCCTTTTTTGTTCTTGATCTTTTCAAGGTCCACCGTTGGCATATCCTCCTTGGGAGCCGAAATTTCCACGGTGCCAAAATCATCGATCGCCAATCGGTACTTACTGTTCAATGATGCGTACAGTTCCTTTTCATCTTCCGACGATTTTTCCCATTCCCCCTTTAGGAACGAACGTATCACAGGGGTATAATCCCATTCTACCGTTTTATAGTACGGGCCATGGGTATCCGGACGGGTACTCCACCACCAGGAGGTATCATAGGGTGCTTCCTGATGATATATACGTGCCATGGTATTGATTATTTTATTTTTGAAAACGATATCTTCCGTACTTTCATAGGCCTTTATCATTCCATCAACCGCCTTTGGACTATGCATATATCGCATTGCCCAAAGCGCCATATCCCTTTTATCGGTATCCAAGGCACTGACACAGGCGTCCACGGCATCCAATTGAACCAATGCCTTTACGGCTAAATGAGGTACAACAATTTCGGCATTTGGCCTGGCATGCGGCCCTTCAGTACCCATTGCCGGAGCTGTAAATGAATTTGGCACTGGAATCTCCAATAAATCATTGGCCACTTCCTTTCTGCCCAATCTGCCCAAACCAACAATGGCGGCCGCCTTTACACGGTCCGGGCCCGACTTCAATGCATTTACAAATGGTGCTGTAGGCACTTTTTCAATAGTTCCTAATCGGTCCGTCAACGCCCTCAAGGCAAATTCCTGAACTTGTGGATCTTCAGTCAATGAAACCAAACGCTCAATACCATCTTCACCTGCCAATTGGGCATAGGTGAATATAGCTGCCGCACGTACCTCCAATGGCAACGAGCTGTCCTGGACCAATTGCCATACCTTATCGGCACCCTTCCCCCTTTTGATCAATTCATATTGGGCACTTAATCTGGTCTTGGCGTTATCTGCCTTTAGCAGATCTACCAAACTACGGGTCCAGAAGAAATCCTTTGGATCGGGGAATGGCTCGTAATTATAATTTTCGGGCAAAACCCTGACCACATAGCCTTTATCCGGACTTCCGGAATATCCCGCTCCATCCCAGGCCGAAAGATACATGGCCCCGGCAGCATCCACATCCACATCGGTTATTTGGGGCAGCTGTATAAACTCTTCCTCATCCTGGGTAAAACTGGCCCTGTTTTTGGTCAACCTATGAAAATACAGGTAGCTTCTGCCCCAATCGGCCATCATGGGAACATTGTTGTATTTTTCCGGCCAACGGTCGTCGTTCATATAGAGCGACCCTGTTCCGGATCCACCACCAACATCCACCAGAGCGGGAAGGATCTCTTCCGTAAAATGCTTGAACAGCACAGGATAACCATATTCAGCCGATTGTATCTGATGAATAAACCTGATGTTCCATCCCCCGCCATCATTGGTATTGCCCCTGGTATAGATATTCATAAAAGGATCAATGGCCACATCGTAAATATTCCTCAGCCCATGGGTATACACTTCCATTTCGGTTCCATCGGGACGTACCCGCAATACCCCACCGCCCAACATGGTCAATTGTGTTCCATCGCGATCTGTGGCATTATGAAACCCAAAATCGCCCACGGCAATGTATATCCATCCGTCTATACCCATCTGAATACCGTTGGTGGCATGATCTGTTCCCCTCTCCGCCAGATATTTGGAATTGCTCAAATTTTTAATTAAGACCTTGGCAGGGCCATCGGCCACACCATCTTTGTCCTTATCTTCAAATACCACCAAATCCATATTAAAGGCCTTTCCCGTTTCAGGTGAAAAAGTGGTATGCAAGACAAATACTTCATCCCCAATGGCCAAAATGCCCCGTGGGTTATCCACTTGGGCGAATTCGGTATGGGAATCCATTATTCCATCGTGATTACAATCTACCAAACGCTTTATAAACCCTTTGTCCTTCTCCTTTCCAAGAGACCCCATCATATCTACCCCAACAAAGACCTCCCCGGTGGCAGCAACGGCCATACAAGCGGGACTCGGCGTTAAGTCGGGACCTGAAAATCCGGTTATTTTCAAATCCTCGGGCCAGTTCAGCACCTGGGCCAATGAATCTGTGGAAGGATAATTTATTTCCTTGGTACTCGGAGTACAGGGAACCTCTCCCTGTTTACAACCAAAAAACATAACACTTGAGAATAAAATAAATCCTGCCTTTTTAATCATGTTCCACTTCTTTAATGTTTATAATTATACCCGTAGGATGGAAAAACCGGTTTAGGTTTACCGGATTTTCAGCAAAGTAGCGACAAAACTAAAAATCTTTCCCATAAATCCATGATTAAATTGAATTATTACGGGAAGGGACAATATTAATATAGATAAAGCCCCGTTACACAAATTCATACCGATGTTAAATAAAACCTTTACTTTTTTAAAGATTCCAATAAGGATATCAAATTAAAAATTAGGATATTTGAAAGGAAGGTGTCTTAAAAATGCCCTTGGGAAGAAGAACTTGAAGTATTTTGTCAAAAGCTGACAAATGTCATATAATTCCATATCCCCCATGTTTAGTTTTACGCCTAAATTCAGGTAGGTATGAGTGTTATTTATTTATTGTTGACATTGAGTATTGTTGTGGCCGTCATTTTTTTTGCGGCTTTTATTATGGCCACCAGAAGTGGTCAATTTGATGATTCATATACCCCATCCGTCCGAATGCTCTTTGAAGATGAACTGGTAAAAAGTTCCTCCAAGAAAACGAAAAAAATAGCTAACCAAAAAAATGAAAGTCAAAAATTGTAATTATGGAAGTACAACAGTTCTATTACGATAATAAGATCGTAAAAAAATTCCTTTATGCAACTATGTTTTGGGGAATTGTGGGGATGTCGGTGGGTCTATTGCTTGCCTTTATGTTCCTATTTCCAAATTTGACCGATGGGATATCCTGGTTAAGTTTTGGCCGTTTAAGGCCCCTCCACACCAACGCAGTTATTTTTGCCTTTGTGGGGAACGCCATTTTTGCCGGGGTCTATTATTCTACCCAACGCTTGTTGAAAGCAAGAATGTTCAGTGATGCCCTGAGCAATTTCAATTTCTGGGGATGGCAGGCCATCATAGTGGCAGCGGCAATTACCCTGCCTTTGGGCTATACCTCCTCAAAGGAATATGCAGAATTGGAATGGCCCATAGATTTGGCCATTGCCGTAGTCTGGGTTGCCTTTGGCTGGAACCTGATAGGGACAATGCTCAAAAGAAGACAGCGTCACCTATATGTGGCCATTTGGTTTTACCTGGCTACATTCGTCACCGTAGCCGTACTCCATATCTTTAATAGCCTGGCCCTTCCGGTCAGTGCCTTAAAAAGTTATTCGGTATACGCCGGGGTACAGGATGCCCTGGTACAATGGTGGTACGGACATAATGCCGTGGCTTTCTTCCTTACCACGCCTTTCTTGGGATTAATGTACTACTTCGTTCCCAAAGCGGCCAATAGGCCCGTATATTCCTATCGTTTATCGATTGTACACTTTTGGTCCCTGATATTTATCTATATTTGGGCGGGACCACACCATTTATTATATTCTACCTTGCCCGAGTGGGCCCAAAATTTAGGAGTCGCATTCTCAATTATGTTGATTGCCCCGTCTTGGGGAGGTATGATCAATGGACTATTGACATTACGTGGAGCCTGGGACAAGGTACGGACAGACCCTGTCTTGAAATTTATGGTGGTTGCCATTACAGGTTACGGGATGGCCACTTTTGAAGGCCCAATGCTTTCCCTAAAAAATGTAAACGCCATAGCACATTTTAGCGATTGGATTATTGCTCACGTACACGTGGGAGCCTTGGCATGGAACGGATTCCTGACCTTTGGTATGATCTACTGGTTGGTTCCAAAAATGTTCAAGACCAGACTGCACTCCCTTCCCATGGCCAATTTCCATTTCTGGATAGGCACCTTGGGAATCATACTCTACGCACTTCCCATGTATGTTGCCGGTTTCACCCAGGCCCTTATGTGGAAAGAGTTTAACCCTGATGGTACCTTGGCCTATGGTAACTTTTTGGAGACCGTAAATGAAATTATCCCCATGTACTGGATGAGGGCCATTGGCGGAACCATGTATATTATTGGGGCCATTGTAATGATCTACAACGTAGTTGTCACCATTAAACAGGGGACAAAAGTGGAGGACGAATTGGCAGAAGCGGCCGCTTTGACCACCGTATCCAAGAAAAGAACCGCCGGCGAAACTTTCCACACTTGGTTGGAACGCAAGCCTATACAATTGACCATTTTGGCTACCATTGCCATTTTAATAGGAGGTATTATCCAAATCGTTCCCACTATTCTGGTAAAATCGAACATTCCAACAATTTCCAGTGTCAAGCCTTATACCCCTTTGGAATTGGAAGGAAGGGATCTATATATTAGGGAAGGATGTGTTGGTTGCCACTCCCAAATGGTAAGGCCTTTCCGAAGTGAGGTAGAACGTTATGGCGAATATTCCAAAGCCGGAGAGTACGTGTACGACCACCCTTTTCTTTGGGGAAGCAAACGAACCGGACCCGATCTTTTGAGGGTAGGGGGCAAATATTCGGACAACTGGCACTTGAACCATATGTACGATCCACAATCTACCTCTTCCGGATCTATTATGCCATCCTATTCATGGTTGGTACGCAATAAGCACGACAGAACCAATATCCAATCCAAAATGGAGACCATGGTTGCCCTAGGGGTTCCGTATACCGAAGAGGAGATTGCGAATGCCGAACAAGCCATGGAGGAACAAGCAAGCAGAATAGAAAAAAATCTATACTCCGATCCCGATTTCGCCAAAAGTTATGAAGAGGACAAAAAATATGCCGCAGAAAACGGAGAGGAATTCATAGAAATGAAGGACAGGGAAATTGTAGCTATGATAGCCTATCTGCAACGTCTGGGAACGGATATAAAAATAAAGGAAACGGACGAAATAATCTCACAAAATAAATAAGTCATGCTAAAATTTGTAAAAGGTTATATGGAAAGTATAGATGGCGTTGCCACCTATCCCATGATATCGCTATTAATCTTTTTTGTGTTCTTTACCATTCTTTTCTGGTGGGTATTTACCGCCTCCAAAGAACATATCAAAGAAGTTAGCGAAATACCATTAGAAACAGAAAACCAACCTAAAGAAGAGTAGTTATGAGAAATATATCACCTTGGTGGATAAGAGTCCCTTTGATCTTTTTCCTAATCTTCGGATTGATGGAGTATTTTATAGACTCCGGGGATAAACCCGCATTTATTGCCTATCCTATCACCCTTCTGTTTTTGTTGATGGTGCTGATTGTATTGGTGGGTATTGAATTGGTCCTAAATTCAGTAGAAAATATAATGTTCCAAACATTGTCCCCAGAAGCGCAAGAACGTTATTTGAAGGCTAAATCCAAACAATGGGAGTGGAAATGGGGCAAAGCTTTCTGGAAAAAAATTACCGGAAACAAAGCTGTTGAAGAAGAACAGGAAATTGTCCTGGACCACAATTATGACGGAATCCGGGAATTGGACAACAATCTTCCACCATGGTGGGTGTATATGTTCTACGCCACCATTATTTTTGGAGTGGTGTATCTGGCCCGTTTCCACATTTTTAACGATTATACCCAAGACATGGAATATGACCGGGAAGTGGCCGAAGCCCAAATTGCCATTGAAACCTATAAAAAGACGGCAAAAGGTTTGGTAGACGCCAATACGGTGGAACTACTTACCGATGCCTCCGATATTAAGGCCGGTGGGGCAATATACAGCGCCAATTGTGTAGCTTGCCATATGCCGGATGGCGGAGGGGGCATAGGCCCGAACCTTACCGACGAATATTGGATTTTGGGAGGTGGTATAAAGAATGTTTTCCATACCATTTCGGAAGGTGGAAGGAACGGCAAGGGAATGATAGCTTGGAAACAGACCCTTAAACCGGCCGAAATAGCCCAGGTGGCCAGTTTTATTCTCTCGGAAATAAATGGCAAGGCCCCCGCAAACCCAAAAGCTGCAGAAGGCGAAATCTGGACCGGAGAGTAAACACTTAATAACGTAATAGGCGCATTTTAAGACCTACCCATATTTCCAACAAAGTAGAACAAAGAAATGGCACAGGACCAGGACAATTTTAGGGATTCCATAGGAACAATTAATGAGGAAGGAAAAAGGGCATGGATATTTCCAAAAAAGCCAAGTGGCAGATTTTATGAATATCGCAAGTACGTAAGTTATATACTATTGGCATTTCTCTTTCTGGCCCCCTTTGCAAAGGTGAACGACAACCAGTTCCTAATGTTCAATGTACTGGAAAGGCGTTTCAACATTTTTGGGTTTCCCTTTTGGCCACAGGATTTTCATCTCTTTGTAATATCGATGATCATCGGTGTAATATTCATAGCCTTGTTTACCGTTGCTTTCGGCCGTATTTTTTGTGGTTGGATGTGCCCCCAAACCATCTTCATGGAAATGGTATTCCGAAGGATCGAATTTTGGATAGATGGTGACCGTGGTGCCCAAATACGCCTTGCCAAGCAGCCCTGGAACGCGGAAAAAATCAGAAAGCGCGCCCTTAAACTGATTATTTTTTTCATTATATCCTTTTTAATAGCCAATGTATTCCTGGCCTATTTAATAGGCAGCGACCGATTGATGGAATATATCACCGATGGCCCCTTGCAACACATCAGCACACTGATATCCCTTTTAATTTTTACCGGGGTATTCTATTTTGTATTTGCATGGTTTAGGGAACAAGTATGTATTATAGCTTGCCCTTACGGCAGGATGCAGGGAGTACTTCTGGACAATAAGTCGATCGTTGTGGCCTACGACCACAAACGCGGGGAAGCGGAAAACGGTAGAAAAAAGTTTAGAAAAGGAGAGGACCGGGACGCCTTGGGACATGGCGACTGCATTGATTGTTTTCAATGTGTAAACGTATGCCCCACAGGTATAGACATAAGAAACGGGACCCAACTGGAATGTGTAAACTGTACGGCCTGCATTGATGAATGCGATGCCATAATGGAGAAAGTAAACCTTCCCAAGGGACTTATCCGGTATGCCAGTGAGGACAATATAGAGAAAAAGTCCAAATTCAAGTTTACACCCCGACTAAAAGGATACACTGCCGTACTGGTAATTCTCACGGGAATTCTGATAGGGATGCTGTTCTTAAGAAATGAAGTGGAAGCCAACATCCTAAGGCTTCCAGGGCAACTCTACGAACACAAGGAGGGCAATATCATCAGCAACGTCTACACGTATAAACTGGTAAACAAAACCACCAAAGATATACCGAACATAAGCTTTAAACTGATGTCGCACAAAGGAACCATCAAGCTGGTGAGGCACGAACTTTTTACGGTACCTGCCCAAGGCCTGGCGGAAGGTACCCTATTTGTAGAAATCAACAATTCGGCTTTGGAAGGCGATAAGAACAAATTGAATATCGGCGTCTATAGTGGGGATAAATTAATAGAAACCGCCACCGCCAGATTTTTAGGCCCTAGAAGCTATAAATAGATTAAGATGGATAGGAGCAACAACTAAAGATTACAATATAATGGAAATCAAAAAAAATTGGAAAAGACATGAAAATTAATTGGGGAACCGGAATTGTACTCGCCTTTATAGGGTTTATAAGTTTTATACTGTTTTTTGTTGTGCGGATGAGCATGGACAACAAGGCCAATCACGATTTGGTAACCGAAAATTATTATAGGACGGAATTGGGCTATCAAAATGAAATCGATGCAGAAAATAATGCCCGCACCAAGGAAGTGGAGCTTAGCCTGGAAACAACCGAAGAAGGTTTAAAATTGATCTTTCCAAATGGTTTGGATATAGAAAACATCCAAGGCTCCGTGTCCCTGTACAGACCATCCAACAAGCACTTGGATTTTGACTTTCCCATAAGTCTATCCCAAGACTATTTGCTCATACCTGACAATCGTTTGTTGGATGGTCGCTGGGACATTAAAGTATCTTGGGAATATAATGGTGAACTCTATATGTTCAAGAAAAAAATAACCTATCGCCAAATTAAAAAAGAAAAGTAAAAATCAAAAAAGGTCAATACCCCTAAAAAATGTTGTTATCTGCCGTAATCTTAGGTATAATGGGAAGCTTTCACTGTGTTGGAATGTGCGGGCCCATTGCCTTTATGCTACCGGTAGACCATAAAGACCCGGCCAAAAAATTATTTCAGGTCTTTCTTTACCATTTGGGCAGGTTAAGCTCCTATGGCCTTATCGGACTCATATTTGGATTTTTGGGCAAAGGGCTTTATGTCTTTGGCCTACAGCAAAGACTTTCCATAATTATCGGAGTCCTCATGGTCCTCATCATCCTTATTCCAAGCAGAACTTTTGGCAATTACAATTTCTCCAAACCCATTTATTCTTATTTGGGCAAAATAAAAAATAGGCTTGGCAAGGAATTGCAAAAAAAGAGTCCGGACACCTTTCTTACCATTGGTTTCCTGAACGGATTACTGCCCTGTGGATTGGTCTATATGGCCCTTTTTGGCAGTATTGCCACTGCCAGCCCGTGGCTTGGGGCATTGTTCATGGCACTATTTGGGCTAGGTACCATCCCATTAATGACCACTGCCGTCTATTTTGGAAGTATGCTAAAAGGCACTGCAAAAAAATCGGTGCAGCGATTGATCCCGATTTTCGTAATCCTGGTGGGAATGCTATTCATATTAAGGGGAATGGGCCTCGGCATTCCCTATATTTCTCCCGAGCCTGTCATGGAGGTCGTGGACAGTACCCAGGAATGCCATTAATTTCCCCCTGTTTTTTTCCGCTATCCCCTCTAACTTGTAGCGTGTCCAAAAATAATGTAAATTTCAAATTCAAATATATAAGGAATTAGCATTTGCATGCATGCCCAATCAATTAATTTCATGCCATATATTCACCCAACTACAAACGTACTATAATGAAGAAAATCATACTTCTGGCCTATCTCATTTTAAATTGGGTGCCGGTATTTTCCCAGAACGAAAAAATAAACGTCATCGTTTTTGGCGCACATCCCGATGATTGCGATATCGACACTGGGGGTACGGCCATTTTACTGGCCAAGATGGGACATAATGTGAAGTTTGTTTCCTTGACCAATGGCGATGCCGGCCATTATGCCATGGGCGGAGAGGAACTCGCCAGGATAAGGATTGCAGAGGCCGAGGAAGCAGGCAAAAGATTTGGGGTGGACTATAGCGTTTTGGACAACCATGATGGGGAGTTGATGCCTACTTTGGAAAACAGACTTAAGGTAATACGCGAAATTAGAAAATGGAACGCCGATGTGGTCATTGCCCCAAGGCCCAATGATTATCACCCGGACCACAGGTATACAGGAGTTTTGGTGCAGGACGCCGCCTATATGGTGATAGTGCCCAATGTGGCCCCGGAAATACCCCCACTTCAAAAAAATCCGGTTTTTCTGTACTCTGAAGATAGTTTTCAAAAACCCAGCCCGTTCGAACCCGATATTGCCGTAATCATCGACCCCGTTTTTGATCAAAAAATATATGCCATGTCGGCACACAGATCCCAGTTCTTTGAATGGCTCCCCTGGACCGTGGGGAATTTGGACAAAGTACCCAAGGATGAAGAGGGCAGATTGAAAATGTTGGCCAGTTGGCGATCACAACCTCCCGGGGAAGCACTCCTTAAATGTGCCGAAAAATGGTACGGGGCCAAGGCTTCCGGGGCCAAACATATTGAGGGTTTCGAAATATGTGAGTACGGTAGGCAGCCCACAGATGAAGAAATTAAGGTACTTTTCCCCATGCTCCAAAAATAACCCCTTATAGGATTAACAACAAAATTGCCTAATCCAGGATTTTCTTGGCATTTTCACTATATACTTTCATCAAAACCTCATCGCTAAGGCCCAAGCCGTTGAAGGACCAATGATAGGATGATATATTCCTGTCATAAAAATGTTCGTCCTCGCTTTCAAGAACACGAAATGTTAGTTGGTACATTTCCGGATCGGTACCCATATCGGTACCATAGACCAATTTATCCTGATACTTTTCATAAAAACGTTTTGTATATCGGGGAACTGCCGCCGTTTCAGCATATCTGGCAGAAATATCGGCGTACATATTGTCATATTTATCCAAAAGGTTCCCAAGAATATCCAGATCATAGCTACAATTGGCAAAGTGACAGGCAATAAAAGTGGTTTTTGGATTTTCCCTGACCGCATTTTCCAAGGTTGTAATCAGTTCCGCATGTGTTAAACGCCCATCCTGGGTAGTATCTATTCTCCATTTGTATGCATTCATCAGCCCATCATTATGCACGTCCATAGGTTCGTACATCCACATAGGATCTGCTACGTGTATACTAACGGGCATCCCCAATTCCCCACACTTTTCCCATAAGGGTTTCATGCGCTTATCATCCGCATGCATCCCTTTTGCCGGGGTTGGCCTGGAGTAAAAAAAACCGAAACCCTTATCGCCCAATTCGCCCACTCCCCTAGCGCCCATCCTATAACATCTTTCCAATTCCGCTACCGCTTTTTTACTCCAATCTTTTTCATCATAACCTGTAAAATCGAAACCGCACCAGAGTTCAAAACGGTCCCCGTATTTGGAATAAAGATTTACGATACTGTCAAAAGACTTCCCGGTACGATAAGTAAGTATAATGGATTTTTCAACCCCTACCCTGTCCATTGTCCTTACCCATTCAGCAATTTCCTGTTCCGACTTCGGATAGGGATGGGAATGAAAATCCACCAAGGGAAATTTGGCTTTGGATATCTTGGTCCTAGGTGTATTGTATATGGATATTGGTTCGTAATCCTTAAGCAAAATATCTTCTTGCGCCTTTACCGAAGTGGAAACAAAAAACAATAAAATAATAATGATGTAGTATATTTTCATACGAGGTTCGGGTAAATTGGTCCGTGAGCGATGGTTATCCCATGTATCCCAAATATACTAATTTAAATTACCAATTAAAGACGGTTTTACCAATCCTAGCCATGTACCTTGAAATCCATTGGATCGCGGGTCCATTGACCTGAATAGTCCACTAAATTTTAAAAGTGATAACCGGTATTTTGGAATGATTGGCCACATCTTCCCCAATACTCCCCAGCAGAAAGTGGGACAGTCCCTTTCTTCCATGGGTGGGCAATCCTATCAGATCGGCATTCCTACTTTCACTGAAAGCCAATATTCCGCGCTCCACACTATAGTCATTATAAATCTCCACTTCCAAACTTACTTTGGCCAAATGCAGGAACTTATTAATTTTCTTAAAGGCATCCTTAGTGCTCAGAAAATTATCCCCGGGTGTATTAATATTTACCAAAATCAATTCTGCGCCAAGCTTATCGGCCAATTTCTTGGCCCTTTGAAAGGCTTCCAGGTTTTCCTCCTCAAAATCGCAGGCAAAGACAAATCTCTTTACCTCAAAACCTTCTATATAATCTTTTATGACCAACACCGGAATATTGGAATTCCTCACCATTTTTTCCGCATTGGAGCCTACAAATATTTCCATTAGGCCGTCCGTACCATGCGAACCCATCACAATTAGGTCTGCACCATGTTTATCCGCAATGGCATTCACCTCGCTGAACACTTTATGATGCTTAACAATTGGGGTTATTTTTATTCCTTTTAAGTACGGCTTTTCCAAAAATGTTTCAAATCTTTTTTCTGCCAATTTTATTAGGAAAACAGCCTGTTCATAGTGTGCCTGCTCATTGGCGGAAACAAGGGCTTCCGACAATTCCAGCATATGCAGGACAAAAATCTCGGATCCGTATTTTGTAGCAATGGAAGCCGCTGTTTTAAGGGCCTTTTCGGATTGTTCCGAAAAATCGACGGGTACAATAATTTTTTTCATCTGTTTATATTTATTGTTTTTTATCGGTCAGACCCGCCTTTACCGGCAGGCAGGCAGGCAGGTGTAATATCCAAGTAATCATTTTCGTCCCGATAATTATCGGGAGGTTTGAAAATTTTGCTAATGGATATTTCATAACATATTTTATAATGATTAGTTTATCAAGAGATTAAAATTGGCCTGGCTACAATTAAATTGTCATCGAAAACAATCTGGTTTCCGGTGCCCTGCGATGCAGGAACAGATCGAACGCCATACATACATTACGTACAAAAGGCCTTCCTTTTTCGGTAACGTAAATCCCATTGGAAACCATTTCCACCAAACCATCCAAGGCCATTTCCCTTAGTTTGTCCCTGACCTCGTCCAATTCGTTGAACCTTTCGTTTTGATCGTCCCAACTAGTCCTAAATTTACACATTAAATTTAAGATATGCCTGCGGACAATCCTGTCTTCATCGGTTAAAATATGACCTCTATAAATAGGTATAATATTATTTTCCACCAAATGGCCATACTCTTCCAGACCTTTTACATTTTGTGCAAAGCTATCCCAACTATCACTGATGCTGGAGATCCCCAAACCGATCATTACCTTGGTCCTGGAGGCGGTATAACCCATAAAATTCCTATGCAAGGTTCCATTCTCCATAGCCTTGAAAAGCGTATCCGTCCTTAGTGAAAAATGATCCATTCCTATTTCCGTATAGCCCGCCTCGGCCAAGAGTGCCTTGCCCATCCCATACTGCTCACGTTTCTCCTCCGCAGATGGCAGATCGGAATCCTTGTACCCTCTCTGTCCATTTCCCTTTAACCAGGGAACATGGGCATAACTATAAAAAGCCAATCTATCCGGCATTAGCTCTTTTGTCCTCAAAATAGTCTCGGCAACATCTTCCTCCGTTTGGAAGGGCAGGCCGAAAATAATATCATGGCTTATTGATGTGTACCCTATTTCCCTGGCCCATTGGGTAACATTTTTTACATTTTCAAAGGGTTGCAGCCTATGTATGGCAAGCTGAACCTTCTTATTGTAATCCTGAACCCCATAACTTACCCTTCTAAACCCAACATCATAAAGGGCTTGTAGATGTTCTTTGGTGGTATTGTTGGGATGGCCTTCAAAACTAAACTCATAGTTCTCCGCACGGGTAGCGGAGGCAAAAATACCATTGACAAGCCGTGTTAAATTCTCCGGTGAGAAAAAAGTAGGGGTGCCTCCTCCCAAATGAAGCTCCTTTATCCTTGGTTTTGTTTCAAATAAATCACAATAAAGTTTCCACTCTTTTAATACATTGCTTATATATGGGCTTTCAACTTCATGCCTTTTTGTAATTCTTTTATGACAACCGCAAAAAGTACAAAGGCTCTCACAAAAAGGTAAGTGGATATATAGACTTATACCTTCGTCCCCATTGCTCTCATTAAAATTTTTGATCAAAGTACTCTGCCACTGCCGGCCAGAAAAAGATTCCAAATCCCAATAGGGAACCGTGGGATAACTGGTATATCTGGGACCGGGAATATTGTATTTTTGAACTAAATTGGTCATAGGCCATTATTGTTTGCAATAGCCACAAAAGTACCATGACGGGGCCTTTAAAAATATGACACTTATCAGGTTTCGCCATTGTACGGAAAATCAAGGCCAACGGTAATAAATAGTACAATTCCCAAAATAGACATTCTTCTTTGGCATCTAATTTAACCCGAGTTAAATTTTAAAACCTGTTTTTCAGATAGTTACAATCCAATAAAAGATCTATCATTCCGACCGGGGTACGGGGGAGGAATCCCAGAACAATGGGATTTCCCCTTGTTCTTTCCTTACTCTGTTGAAATGACATTCACCCCATTAACAATTGATCGTGATTGTTTTAAACATTTAAACACTAATCGAACCTAGGTTAATTTAAATAATCGTTAAAAACAGTACAATTGGAAACTAATTTTTTAAATAATCCGTTCTAGGAGCCCCTTTATGATAAAAACTATATTTTTGTAAACTTAAAAATAACCAATTATGACATTACTTTTAATGGCGGCCGGTAGTGGTAGCCGATACGGCAAGCTTAAACAATTTGATGATCTGGGACCGAAAGACGAATTCCTGATGGAATTCAGTATTTATGACGCCCTGAAAAATGGTTTTGACCACATCGTTGCCATTACAAAAAAGGAAAATGTAGATTTTTTAAAGGAACACTTATCCGGCAGATTGCCAAAAAATATTAAACTGGATGTTTTGGCCCAGGAAGTAAACGATCTTCCGGAAGGGGTAAGCTTTACCGGGGAAAGGGCAAAACCATGGGGTACGGCACATGCGGTGTGGACTGCAAGAAATGTTATCGATGGCCCGTTCGCCATAATCAATGCCGATGATTATTACGGTAAAAATGCTTTTGAAAGCGCATCCGGTTTCATAAAAAGCAATGGCACAAAAGAAACTTATGGTCTAATTGCCTATACCTTAAAAAATACCCTGTCCGAACATGGATCGGTGTCCAGGGGAGTTTGTAAATCGGAGGGCGGCAAATTGACTTCCATTCATGAACATACCAAAATAGAGGCCTTGGACAATGTTATCATTGATTCGGATTCGGGCACCCAATTTACAGGGGAAGAATTGGTCAGCATGAACTTTTGGGTTTGTCAGCCTTCCATATTTCCATTCATTACGCAATACCTCAAGGACTTTATAGAAAATAAGGAGAACCACGCCAAAGGGGAAATATATCTACCTTTCGCCATAAAGGAAATGATTGCAAAAAATCTGATAGATGTAGATGTAATTCCTTCCGAAAGCCAATGGTTCGGGGTAACCTACGCCAGCGATAAGGACGTGGCAGTCTCGGAATTACAGCGCATGACGGACAATAATGGGTACCCCTCTCCTATTTGGGGCAATGTTTAGACCAGTTTATCCATGATTGCAAATAAAAATGTTGAGCTCAACGAGCTGTTAAAAAACTTCTCCATAGATAGGAAAATTTATGGGTTCCAAGGAATAAACCAAGGCTATATCAATGATACCTATTTGGTCTTGGACAACCAATACCCAATGTATATTCTCCAGAGGATAAACCATAATGTCTTTAAGGATATACATGGCCTAATGGGCAATATAGCAAATGCTTTTCAACATTTGAATGACCTGGAGTACACCGCCATACAACTCCTAAAAACGGAATCGGGCAATGCCTATTTTAAGGATGAAAAAACAGGATATTGGAGGTTGATGACCTACATCAACAACACTACCGCATATGACAATGCCACCAATACGGATATTGCCTACCAGGCCGGGAAGGTGGTCGGCAAATTCCATCAACTTCTGGCAGAGGCTCCTTTGGACCACTACGTGGATACCATTCCGCAATTCCATAACCTTTCGTTAAGGGAAAGGCAATTTGAGGAATCCATTCTAACCGCCAAAGTGAAAAAATTGGAAACTGCCAAAAAAGCCATAAGCTTTGCCAAGGAAACCTTGGAGAAACTGAAAATTTTGGACAATTCCAAGTTGCCCTTACGGGTCTGCCATAATGATACCAAACTAAACAATATCCTTTTCTCCAAAGAAGACAAGAAGGCCCTTTGCCTTATAGACCTGGATACCATCATGAAAGGGTATTTTTACTTTGATTTTGGGGATGCCATAAGAACCGTTGCCAATACTGCTGCAGAAGACGAACAGGACCACAGGAAGATTACTTTTGAAAGGCCCTTGTTCGAAGCTTTTATAAAGGGTCTGGAGAGCAACGGCCCCTTTTTGTATAAGGAAGAAATAGGCCTTCTGCCCTGGGGAGCTGTATTTATGCCCTTTATTCACGGCTTAAGGGCCCTTACGGACTATTTGAACGACAATATCTATTACAAGGTATCTTACGAAAACCAAAATTTGGACCGTTGCCTGAGCCTGTTCGATTTCACCAACAAAGCCCTTCTAGAAATAGATTATATGACCCAAATAGTACAGAAAGGGTTAACGCCTAAGGTTTAATTTTTTTTGGATGTTGGCAGCTAATGAACTACCCCGACGAAGAGTGTACGAGATATTGGAAGCAAGACCGCTTCGCTACAAGAACCAAGATACAAGACAAAATAATCCAATGCAGTACATCGTGACTACCTATAAAGCTACACTCGAGGCCCGTTCGAACGGAAACGGGCGGGCAGAGCCTTAGGGAATTCTATTGATTAAAGCCTCTTCGTGGAATCCCTGACAATAAGACTGGTTTTAATTACCTTGGTGGCACAATCCATATATACTTTGCTCTCTATCCTTTCAATGAGGACCTTGGCGGCCGTTTCCCCTATAAAAGTACCGTGCTGACTTACAGCAGTAAGTGCAGGACTCACGTAGCGCGATAATTTGCCATTGGTAAACCCTATAACGGAAATATCATCCGGCACCCTATACCCTCTGGCCTTGATCAACCTCAAGACCTCTACCGCCGTAATCTCATCCAGGGCCATTATACCGTCAATAGGCCTATAATTCAACAGAAAAGTCACTAGAACTTCCAAATCGTCCTGCTTGCCAACCCTCAGTATCAATTTATCATCAAAGGGAATACCTGCCTCCTCCAATGCTTTCCTATACCCTTCCACCCTCAATTTACCTACACTGGAATGATCAATGGCGGTAACTACGGCAACCGTCCTGCAACCAAGGTTTAAAAAATATTTCGTGGTCTTATAACCTGCCTCAAAATCATCCACAACCACCTTGTCACATAGAATGCCATCCGAAACCCTATCGAACATTACCAAGGGAATTTGTTCGTCCAAAAAATTTTGAAAATGCTCCAGTTTGTTCTTAAACTGTGTTTCTTCCGCCATGGACACGATTAATCCATCAACAGTGCCACCCCCTAGAAATTCAAGTGTAGCCACTTCCTTTTCATAGGATTCATCGCTGATACAGCTAAGTAAAATATACCCGTTTTCGTTAGCTACTTTTTCAATCCCTGAAAATACCTGAGTAAAAAAATAATTGAGAATATTGGGCACCACAACCCCTATGGTCTTGGTCTTCCGCTGCAATAAACTAAGGGCCACCTTGTTTGGCCTGTACTTATTGTCCTTGGCAAACTGTTGGATTTTGGCCTTAAGGCCATCACTAATTTCATGGCTGTCATTAATAGCCTTGGAAACCGTTGAAACAGAAACATCAAAATATTGGGCAATCTCCTTTAAGGTTATTTTTTTCATGTTCGATCCTTAAAAAGCTCCCCACTTTTTAAAAGAGGAAAGGTAACGGGGAAGGGGAGATTAAACCCCGAAAATTCATACACAATATAATATAGGCTATTGATTCCAATCCCTCCGTCTTCGCTTGGGCGAAGCCACCTCCCTTTGGCCAAAGGGAGGAGTTAATAAATTTAGTATTATTTACTTTGTTTAAAGTTAGCTCTTATTTCTGTCAAAACGGATTGTAGATTATCAAACACCATTTTATTCTCAAACCTAATGACAAAAAAACCCAATTCGGTTAAGTATGCTGTACGTTGTTCATCATATTCCATAGCGGCAGGGTTTTGATGCACTTCCCCGTCAAGCTCGATGATCAATTTATCATATGCCAAATAAAAATCCACAATATACTTTCCAATACTATGTTGCTTCACAAATTTTTTATCATCAAGTTTCTTCGACTTGAGGTGCTTCCAAAGAAAGGCTTCAGCAGGCGTTAAATTCCTTCTTAAATCTTTTCTTGATTCAATGAGACTCTTCCTGTTGTGTATACAAATTTTCTTCATGGTTAACATCCATTAAAGCTCCCCTCTTTTAAAAAGAGGGGTGGACCGCCAAGGGCGGGACGGGGAGATTAGTCCCCAAACCTCCAATTTTAAAAACAACCGCGATTTGGCCAAAAAACTTGGCATAGACATAAGATTCCGATCCCTCCGTCTTCGCTAGGCGAAGCCACCCCCCTTTCGTTAAAGGGAGGAGCTACAAATCCCATCAATTAATACATTTGCACAATTGAAGTAGCACAACATTTACAAAAATCATACCGAGAAATTAAAACCCTAAATGTATTGATTGATGATGTTCTCGAACAGCTCCTGCTTCCCGCTCTGTAATTTTAACTCCCCATTTTCATGGGCTATTTTGTATAGGGTCTCCAGATTCAGTTTACCATTCTCAAAGTCCTTCCCTTTTCCCGAATCGAAAGAACTATATCTTTCCGAAAGCATCTTTTCATAGGCAGAGGAAGAAATAATCCTATCCGCAGTAAGCAGGGCACGGGCAAAGGTATCCGCTCCCCCGATATGGGCATGGAAAACATCGTCCAAATCGGTAGAATTCCTTCTTATTTTGGCATCAAAGTTTACCCCACCACCTTGTAGTCCCCCAGCTTTAAGGAATACCAGCATGGCCTCGGTAGTTTCTTGGATATTGTTCGGGAACTGATCGGTATCCCATCCATTTTGGTAATCGCCCCTATTGGCATCTATACTCCCCAACATGCCCGCTTTGGCCGCTACCGCCAATTCGTGTTGAAAAGTATGCTGGGCCAAGGTGGCGTGATTCACTTCTATATTTATTTTAAAATCTTTCTCCAAGCCGTATTCACGAAGGAATCCTATGGCCGTTGCCGTATCAAAATCGTATTGATGCTTGGAAGGTTCCATAGGTTTGGGTTCTATAAAAAAGGTTCCCTTAAAACCCTGTGCCCTGGCATAATCACGGGCCATTCCCAAGAATTGGGCCATATGGTCCAATTCGCGTCCCATATCCGTATTTAAAAGGGACATATAACCTTCCCTCCCCCCCCAGAAAACATAATTTTCTCCGCCAAGGGCAATGGTAGCATCCAAGGCCAATTTTATCTGTCCTCCTGCCCTTGCCACTACATTAAAATCGGGATTGGTGGCGGCACCGTTCATATAACGCGGATTGGAAAAACAATTGGCCGTTCCCCACAATAATTTAATTCCCGAGTCGGCCTTTTTCTCCTTCAAATAATCGGTTATTATGGACAATCGTTTCTCCGATTCCGCAAAAGTGGCCCCTTCCTGTATAAGATCAAAATCATGGAAACAAAAATAATCAAATCCCATTTTACTAATAAACTCAAAAGCCGCATCTGCCTTGTCCTTGGCCGCCTGAACAGGATCCGGAGACTGGTCCCACGCAAAATTCTGGGTACCGGGGCCGAACGGATCCGCTCCCTGCCCGCAGAAAGTATGCCAATATGCTATGGCAAATTTAAAATGCTCGCGCATTGTCTTTCCGGCTACCACTTGGTCCGGATTATAATATTTGAAAGCTAAAGGATTATCAGATTCCTTGCCCTCAAATTTAATGTCCCCTATTCCTTTAAAATATTCCTTGTTTCCAATTATTGCCATCTCTTATTTATTATTTAATGATTAGTTCCAATTCTTTTTTCCAATTTTCATAGGCCCTTTGATAAACACTTTTATCACTCAAAGGCTTAAAAGTCCTTACATGGTCGTTATTGGTAATATAGGTTCCAAATTTTTCAAAACCTCCTTCATTGATTCCGGCAGCTCTAGCTGCACCAATGGCGCCAGTGGTATTATAAATTTCTATGTCCTGCGACACTAAAGTGGACAGGGTATCGGAAAAGATTTCCGCCCTGAACAAATTATCGTTCCCGGCACGCATTACCCCAATGGATATGCCGTCCAATTTCAGTATTTCCATTCCATAAACAAATGAAAAAGCTATCCCTTCCAAAGCTGCCCTACAAATATGGGCCTTGGTGTGATTGTTAAGGTTGATATTGACCAGTCTGGTCCCTATATCCCGATTGTTGAGCATACGCTCCGCCCCGTTTCCAAACGGAATGAGGCATACCCCGTCCGAACCCACTGGGATTTCCGAAGCCAAATTGTTCATTTCCTCATAGGAATCCACATCCAAATTGTTCAAAAGCCAGCGGTATTGGATTCCGGCACCATTGATATTCAACAATTTACCTACCCTCGGATTCTCTTTGGTATAGTTGACATGGGCAAAATTGTTTACCCTGGTACTTTCTTTGCCCGATAGACTATCCGTAACTGCATAGACGACCCCCGAGGTGCCTCCTGTTGCCGCCACCTCCCCGGGATTGAACACGTTAAGGGCCAAAGCATTATTGGGCTGATCCCCCGCTCTGTATAGTATGGGCGTACCTATTGCCAAACCACTTTCTTGCGCCCCTTTGGCATCCACTTTGGATTGAAGCCCAAAAGTATCCACAATATCCGGAATAAAGGACTTCGGGATACCATAATGCTCCAAGAGCAAATGGGCTATGGAATCTTGCTTGAAATCCCACAGGATACCTTCCGATAATCCGGATATAGTGGTATTGATCACATTGGAAAAACGAAAAGCTATATAATCTCCCGGCAGCATTAGCTTGTCCGCCACCCCATAAAACGCTGGTTCGTTCTCCTTTACCCATTTTAATTTGGAAGCGGTAAAGTTGGCCGGGGAATTCAATAAATGATCCTTGCAGATATCCTCCCCAAGATCTACATAAGCTTTCCTCCCTATTTCCACGGCGCGACTATCGCACCAAATAATGGATTTCCGTACCGGTTCCCCTTGTTTGTCCACCAATACCAGGCCATGCATCTGATAGGCAATGCCTATCCCCTTAATTTGGTCCCGGTCTATACCGTATTTCTGTTGCAATTTTTTAATGCCCTTGCAAACATATTCCCACCATTCTTTGGGATCCTGTTCTGCCCAACCATTTTTTAAGGCGAGCATTTCCATTTCCGTTTCCGGTTCCTGTACCACCCCAACACTTTTACCGGTAGCTATCTCTACCAAAGCTACTTTAATTAAAGAGCTACCAATATCCAATCCCAAATAATACATATGTCCCAATATTTTATGGAATAAATTTTCATATTGAAAATTTATGAAGTACCTATCAAATATATTAAAATCTATATCACGATACGCATAATGAGGTACGGGGCAATATTAAACACAAAAACCGCAGGCTATAATTGCCCATCAACAAGTTATACAAACAATTGAAAATAAATTGATTATGAATTTTTCGTGGCTTTACGAAACTTTTCGAAAACGCTTTCGTAGAAATACGCACCATAACAGTGTGCGTCAAAAACAACCGGTAATTTTAGGCCAATACCCTTGGTATAATCTATTCCTTTTTCCTGTTCACCAAACCTTTGGTAAACTCGTTCAAGGTCTCCACTTTTTCTTCAAAATCCCCTTTTATGGTTTTCCGGAATTCGTTTAAGTTTTTCACCAGATCATCTATATTCTCCGGAATTACATCCTCAAAAAACTGCCGTAGGCGTTTTGCGGTGGTGGGCGATTTCCCATTGGTAGAGATCGCCACCTTTACATTTCCCTTAGTGACGATACCTCCCATGTAAAAATCACAAAAAGGGGGGTTATCGGCCACGTTCACCAAAATATGCCTTTCCCTACAATCGTGAAATACTTGTTCGTTTACCTCAACCTTATCCGTAGTGGCAATGACCATGTGACGCCCTTCCAAGTAGCTTTTCCTATAGATATCCCTGGTTATTTTTACCTGATATATACTTGCAAGTTCCAACGTAGCATCCAAAAATTCCGGTGCCACCATCTCTACTTGGGCGTGTGGGCTGGATTTTAACATAAAGGTAAGTTTCTCCAAACCAACATTGCCTCCCCCAACAATGAGGATATTCAGTTGGGATACCTTTAAAAAAATAGGGTACAGTTCATTCCTTTCCATTCTTCCCTTCGTGTTATAAGTTTGTGTATCAAATCATCTTTAAAATACTCCTTTTGTTCAATAAGGATTCTAAACCTCATTTAAAGAAAGAGACTTTCCAAAATAAGGTATTTTCAGTCGTTGAGCTTTGTTGAGGTCTCGAATGCGCTCTAACGGACAATAATAGTTTAATTCCAATACGTCCCCTCGATCTTCCCAAAGATAGACAAGCGAAGTTGACAACCCATTGTTTTGGATATTCATATTAAATTTTGAACAACCAAAAATCCAAGTCATTCAAAGATAAGGTACATTACATAATTTTAAAGCATTTTTACACGCGGTTTCCCTTCACTTGTTAATTGCCAAGAATATTCTTGGATTTTTTTTAATGGGAATGACAAAAGTACTATTTTCGAATTCTATAAAATAATTGCAGTGAACAATACGATTTTTGCCTATACCAAACTAACACTCACGGCTAGTTCCATGTGCATTCCAATTCCTAGATTATGATCAATTACGAACCTATGAAAAATCTAATTTTATCCCTTTTGTTTCTTTGTACCTGTCTACTCCATGGGCAGGAACCGGTGGACTACGTTAGTCCTTTGGTGGGTACGGATTCCAAGCCCAGCATGTCCAACGGAAATACCTATCCGGCCATAGCCATGCCATGGGGAATGAACTTTTGGACCCCACAAACGGGAAAAATGGGAGATGGTTGGGCATATACCTATGCTGCGGATAAATTAAGGGGCTTTAAACAGACCCACCAGCCTTCCCCCTGGATGAACGATTACGGCCAGTTTGCCATAATGCCCCTTACGGGAGAATTACGATTTACGGAAGACGATAGGGCCAGTTGGTATTCGCACAAATCAGAGATCGTAAAACCGCATTACTACAGTGTATATTTGGCAGATCATGATATTACCACCGAAATTACCCCTACGGAAAGAGCGGCCATGTTCAGGTTCACCTTTCCAGAAAATAAAAATTCGCATGTTGTACTTGATGCTTTGGACAAAGGCTCCCATGTAAAAATTATTCCTGGCGAACGCAAAATTATTGGATATACTACCAAAAACAGTGGCGGTGTCCCTGACAATTTTAAGAACTACTTTGTGATGGTCTTTGATAAGGATTTTGAATCCGCCAAGACTTTTAGCGGGGAAAAATTATTGGAAGGCCTGGAGATCGAAACCGACCATGCCGGTGCCGTTGTCAGCTTCAAAACAAAAAACGATGAAGTCGTGATTGCCAAAGTAGCCTCCTCCTTTATTAGTTATGGGCAGGCCGAATTGAACTTAAAAGAGCTCGGCACCGATAATTTTGACACTATTAAGGAAAAAGGAAGGGCCACCTGGAACAAGGAACTGGGAAGAATTAAAGTAGAAGGTGGCAGTGTGGACCAATTCAGGACCTTTTATTCCTGTCTCTATAGATCGTTGTTGTTTCCCAGGAAGTTTTTTGAATACGACAAAAATGGCAAGGTAGTTCACTATAGTCCCTATAACGGGCAAGTACTGCCCGGATATATGTATACCGACACTGGATTTTGGGACACATTTAGGGCCCTTTTCCCTTTTCTGAACCTGATGTACCCCGAACTCAACTCCCAGATACAGGAAGGTCTTGCCAATGCCTATAAAGAAGGTGGCTGGTTGCCCGAATGGGGAAGTCCCGGCCTAAGAAACGTTATGGTCGGCAACAATTCCGCTTCCGTTGTAGCGGATGCCTATCTAAAAAACGGGAAAAACCAAAATTATGACATTAATACATTGTATGAGGCCTTGATCCATGGCGCCAATAACGCAGGTCCGCTAACGGCGGTAGGACGTGCCGGAGTGGAGCATTACAATAAACTTGGCTATGTGCCCTATGATGTGGATATCAATGAAAATGCGGCCAGAACCTTGGAATACGCCTATGACGATTTCACCATTTATCAGTTGGCAAAGGCCCTTAACAGACCCAAAAAAGAAATCGACCTATATAAAAAACGAAGCCTGAACTATAAAAATCTGTTCGACCCGGAAACCAAATTAATGCGTGGAAAGAATAAGAACGGCCAATTTATGGCTCCCTTTAACCCTTTTAAATGGGGAGATGCCTTTACAGAGGGCAATAGCTGGCATTACACCTGGTCCGTTTTTCACGACATTCAGGGCTTGGCAAATTTGATGGGCGGTACCGAAGCCTTTGCCGCCAAGTTGGATGAAGTATTTTCTTTACCACCTGTTTTTGACGAGGGTTATTACGGCTTTGTCATCCATGAAATACGGGAAATGCAAGTGGCCGATATGGGCCAGTATGCCCATGGCAATCAACCCATACAGCACATGCCCTATTTATACAATTATGCCGGGCAACCTTGGAAGACCCAATATTGGGTAAGGGAAACCATGGATAGAATGTATACCCCTGCACCGGACGGCTATTGCGGGGATGAGGACAATGGCCAGACTTCCGCCTGGTATGTATTCTCTGCCATGGGATTCTATCCGGTCTGTCCAGGGACAGATCAATACGTATTGGGAGGGCCCTTGTTCCAAAAAACAACGCTCACGCTTCAAAATGGGAAAGAAATCATCATTAACGCAGCCAATAACAGCAACACCAACAAATATGTGAACGGGCTTACCTTAAACGGTAAGGCCTATTCCAAAAACTGGTTGAGCCATCGGGAATTGATGCAAGGGGCTGTTTTGGATTTTGATATGACGAACGTTCCTAACAAAGCCAGGGGAACCGAGACCAAGGATTTTCCTTTTTCTCTTTCCAATGAAAAATAAATGCCTTAATTCTATTATAACGTGGGTTCGATATAAATTTTGTTTAAAATCGATTGTTTATATATAATCTGTCCGATCAAAGACAAAAGACCACTTCGTTGCAAGACTTAAGACTAAAGATCCGATCACAGCCAGCTGATTTAAAGCATCCCTTTATATTAAGATGTGCCAATCAAAAGCAAGGTACAAAAGACGTCAATAATTATAAATAATTGTTATTGAAGGATTTATGATAATTCATAAATATTTTATCGGACAACAATAGTAATTATTTTATATCGAACCCACATTATTTAGTTTCAAATAAGTACTCAATTTATCCTAAAGGAGACCCCTACCGTTAAAAAGGCCACCCCATAACCTGCCTCGGCAAAGACCCCAAAATTTTCAGCAAAGTACCAACGGCCACCAACAAAGGCGGTAGCACTGGCCGTACTGCCATAACTACCATATCCCCCATAGGTATTGTCGTCATATGAAAGAATATTATAGGAGGCCATGACGCCGCCATAAACATCCAAATTATCCACTTTTAGCCCATTGTAATGGTAGGCGCCGCGTACACCTATAATGGTATAGTTCCACTTATCGTCATTGTCATATTTATAGGTCTTAAAACCTGCATAGGCACCCAAACTTATTACACCCGGTCCAGGAATTTCCCATATGCCACGTTCGAAACTGGCACTAAAAGACGGACTTTGTGCAGGTGATGCATAAATACTAAAGTTGCCTCCGAAACCTACCCCGGCATTGATAACGTTGGTCCCCTTGTTGAACTCTTGGGCCGAAACAAAAGAGGTGGCAACAAGGAGGATTAAAAGGAAATACATCGATTTTTTCATTTTTCAAGTTTTAATGGTTTTATTGTGTTTAAATTGAAATGAACGATCAATATACTGAAATTTGTAAATTCTCCTATATATAACGAGTATAAATTTGTTTTTTACAAAGTGTATGTACCTGTCCCAATGGTTCCGGCTGCCATTCAAAAACAGTGGCCCCTATCCCAGCAATTAACTGTCAAGGAGCCACTGTACCGATATTTCATTACTTCTTTTTGGAATATTTAGGACTTTCTTGTTTGCCCGTCCCCATAAACGTAATATTTGTTGGTTACCAACTGCTCCAGTCCCAGAGGGCCCCTATGGTGCAGTTTATCCGTACTTATGGCCAGTTCCGCGCCAACCCCCATTTGTCCGCCATCCGTAAACCTTGTGGAGGCATTGTGGTATACCGCAGCACTGTCCACCTGATCCATAAATGCCATGGCCAGCTCCTTGTTCCTGGTCATAATGGTTGCGGAATGCCCTCCTGAATAGTTGTTGATCTTTTGAACGGCTTCTTCCAAATCATCTACCGCCCCAAGGATGCATTTCATGGACAAAAACTCTTCATGCCAAATAGACTCGTCTTCCACCGTGGTATTTTTTGTTAGTACTTCGGCTACCTTAGCATCCACTACCACAGTAACTCCCTGATCTTTTAAAATAGTATTGAGCTCCTTTAATCTGTTTGGATAATCATCAATATTAACATCCACAAGTATTTTATCCAATGCGTTACAGGCCGAAATCTTTTGGGTCTTCGCATTGAGGATTACCTTTACACTTTGCGCCCAATCGGCCTCTTTGTCCACATACAGGAAATTATTTCCCCTGCCACTGACCAATACCGCGCATTTGGCATGTTCCTTTACAAAGGCGATCAACCGCTCCCCCCCACGGGGCACAATAAGGTCCAGCTTCTCGCTAGGATTCCTTAAAAACGCTTGGGTCTCTTCCCTATTCATGTGCAGCAGTTGGATCCATTGGGTATCCAAACCATTTTCCTTCAGGGCCATGTGCCAGCATTTCTCCAATGCTACATTACTGTTCACGGCTTCCTTTCCTCCTTTCAACAAGATTTTATTGTTGGCTTTAAAAGCCAAAACTGCCGCTTCTATGGTCACATCCGGTCTGGATTCATAAATAATCATTATGGTCCCGAAAGGAGCTGTCTTATTCTCAATTTTCAATCCGTTTTCCAGGGCCTGCCCCGATTTTATTTTACCTACTGGATCCTCTTGTTGCAGCACCTCCTGGATAGCAGTGATCATTCCGTCCACCTTTTTATCATCCACTATGAGCCTATCGTACATCGCCCTGTCCGTCTTATCAAAAAGATCAAGATCTTTCTGATTGGCAGCTATTATTTCCTTTCTTTTGCTATCCAAAATCTGCATCATGGATTGCAATACCTTATTTTTTATTTCTGTATTTAGTAATTTCATTCCTTTCTTATTAATCATCCAACTTATACCGTAATCTTGGTACCCACGCTCTTTCCTTCCACAATGTCCAGAATAACCCGTTTTCTTTTACCATTGGCAATATAGGTCGGGATATTCTTGGAGGCGGTCTGCTTTGCTATGCTAAGTTTGGAACCCATACCTCCCCTTCCTTCCGCTTCACCTTTGTTTATGGTCTTTATATATTTCTCCACGTTCTGGTCCACGCTTACATTCCTGATCACTTCCGTATCCTTATCATCCGGATGCCCGGTAAATAGGCCATCCGTATCGGTGAGAATGATCAATTTATCTGCTTTGGTAAGTTCCGCCACCAGACTGGCCAATTCATCGTTGTCCGAGAACATGGAATTGGTCAGGGAAACGGCATCATCCTCATTGGCAATGGGCACAACACCTTCTGCCAAAAGGCCTTCATAACAATTGATCATATTATCACGATGATTTCCGGGGTTAAAATCCCTTTTTGTGGCCAACACTTGGGCGCACTTCATCCCATAATCTTGAAATATATTGTAATAGTGGCGCATCATCCTTGGCTGTCCAATGGCCGAATACACCTGTCTCCTAGTAGCCTTATCCTTAATATGGCTCTCCCCCATGACTTCCATGCCCGCAATTACCGATCCCGATGAGACCAAAACCGACATGATATTGCGTTCGTACAATTCTGCTATCTGCTGTACCAAATGATCAAGGATAGGCTTTACGATCCTATTGTCCTTATTGGTCATTACATTGGTACCTACTTTTATAACGATTCTCTGTTTATACATATCCTATTTATCTTGTCCCAATTCTACAGCGCGATTAAAAGCCGAGTAGGCGGCCTCCTTAATAAGCTCTTTTACATTATTGTCTTCCATGGAATCCAATGCCGCCCTGGTAGTACCTCCTTTGGAGGCTACCCTTTCCATCCATGAGTTGGGGGAAAGATCGGATTGGTTGAACAGCTCTACCGCCCCTTCAAAGGTGTGACTGACCAACATCTTACTGTCATTGCCCGAGAAGCCCATTTTTAATGCCGCCTCCATCATACTCTGCATAAAATAGAAAACATAGGCCGGGCCGCTACCGGAAATGCCCGTAGAGGCATCAATGAATTTTTCAGAGCTTACCAGAATGGATTTTCCCGTGGTATCCAATAAATTTTCTATGGTCAACAGCTCTATCCTTGACACTTCCTCGGAAGCGGTATAGGATGTTACCCCTTTCCCAATTTGGGCAGGTAAGTTTGGCATGGCACGCACAATTTTTTGGAGCCCCAGCTGTTCCTGCATCGAATTTATGGTTACTCCTGCCATAATTGAAATAACGATCTGTCCTTCATTGACCAGGTTTCGCATCTTCTTGAATAAATCTTCACTATGGAACGGTTTAACGGCAATAAAGATCAAATCTGCCTTTGGAACACAGTCTTCCAAATTTTCATGTACCTCAAAATGTAACATCTTTTTTAGGGACAAGGTCTTTTCTTGGGAACTATCCAAAATCATTAAATTTCTTTTCTTTAGAAGTTTTGATTTCGACATGGATTCCGCGTAGGTCAATCCCATATTCCCCGCCCCGATTACTAATACTTTCATGTATTGTTTTTAAATTTATACTTTAATTAACAACCCCAATTGCACAATAACCATGCGACAACCCCATTATAACCATAGAGTTTAGCTGTGTTAACGTAATCTTAATAGATAAAATCTATACTATTGTGTTGTTCCCTGCTATTACTGGGATTGACGTGGTGTGATAATTTGGGAGAAATAATAGGTTTGGCAATATACCAAAGTACGGACCATACCAAAACCTGACAAAATGGTGTCTAAATAACAAAAAAAGATCCACCCCAAAAATTGTGTGCGTATTGGCAGGACAAGTATATCAATTGGATAGGATTCAAAGAAGGATGGCCTAGTTCCTGATTAGGTGTATAAGATATGGCCAATACACTACCTCATCCGGGATGGAAAAATATTGCTTTAAGGAGCAGGATGGAAATGGAAGCCTAGGTCTTGTTTGTTTTGGTTTTTAATGCAGGAAGTATATTTTCAACATGATGGCCTCCTCATTAAACTCATTGGAAACACCATGGGGTATGGAGCCATCAAAATAAAGAAGGTCCCCCTTTTCAATAAGCACCTTATCTTTCTTTAGCAAGTAGTTCACCTTACCTCCCAACACATATATCAATTCATTGGCATTGGTAGAGATAGGCTTCCTATAGGCCCCTGCAGCAACATTAACGATATAAACCCTGATACTGCTATCCGAAGAAGAGCTGGACAATAAGTGGGTATATCCCAGATTAAGGGAATCCTCACGGTCTTCCTTGGTCCCCGTTCCGTTCTTGATCACTATATAATCTCCGGAAACATTGGAGGAAAGATCCAACTCGGACAAATCTATACTCAAGGTCTGCATTATTTTTAAAAGTACAGGTAGGGACGGGGTGGTTCTTAAATTCTCTATTTTAGAAATAAGTCCGGCACTAACTCCGGTTCTTTTGGCCACTTGTTGTAGGGTCAAATCCCTTTTTTGACGGGCCAATTTTAATTGTCGCCCTATATTGATAAGAATGTCATCCATTTAGCTGCTATTGGTCAAGTCCTAGCAAAAAATAAGCTGCCTTGATGTTTATTATGCAAAAATAAACAATTATTTTATGGCAAATTTGAAGAATTATGAAAAATAGTCAAGACCCGACCATCCCTTATAATCAGGGTATTGAAATTTTATCCGACTATTATTTTACTATACTTTCAATACTTTTGCCTACCGGATGATCGGCCTCAAAGGTAAATCCCAATAATTTTGAAGCTGTCTGAGCTATTTGATCTTGAAAGATTTGGCCCTTTATACGGCTTTCGCCCATAGGTGCTATTCCTGGACCCAGTGCCACCAACCAAGTTTCTTCGCTTCCGGGTGCCCCCGTACCGTGACCGGTCCATTTTTCACCAATACCACGACCGTGATCCGGATACACCAGAATGGCCGTTTTATCCTTATAAAACGGATCTTTTTGAATGGTTGCCCATAAGCTGGCTATCATAGCGTCAATAAAATGGGCCGCATCCAGGTACTTACTGTAATCGCCCGAATGTCCATAATTATCGGTATCCGCAAAATCTATGTGTACTACCTTGGGGTGTTTGGCCTGCATATAGGCTTTTGTCAACGCAAATGTCATTGCATCCGGCCTACATTCCCCAAAATACTCCGGTACAAAGTGCTGCAGCTCATTGGCCAATATCTGGGTTTGGGTCAGGTTGTCCCCCACTACATCCTCTCCCGGAAGATTGACCAACATTCCATTACGTTCCCTATTTAAAATTCTACCTAAGGCATTCCAGGAAGCAAATGTTACCACCTTGTCCCTATATCCTTTCTGACCGTTAAAAAACTCCAATACATTAAGATTGGGATTGTTGGGATATCCGTTGGAATTGATCTTAGGGTCATAATAGCCGCATAGGGTTTCACTTCTCCCCGGATAGGAGAACCAATATTCATTTTTAAGGTTCACCTTGTTCCCAAGGTTCCGATTCCCATAAAGCTGTCCTTTAACAGCTATGGTTTCCCAAAAAAAAGGCATCAATTTTTTACGCATTTCCTGCCCAGTTTCGGCCCAATATTTTTTATCCTTTACCAATAAGGAATCCGGTCCCTGAAAAACCTCTTGCCATCTTAGGCCATCTACAGAGATCAAAATAATATTCTCGGCCTTATCCTTTTGGGCGAAACTATAGATACTTATTAGCAACAATGGTAAAATAACCCTAATTTTTTTCATTTTTATATACTTTTATTTAATGAAGTGGTTTAAACTTTTTGTTTAAAATCTGCCTTTCTATCGCTTATGGATGCGGAAAGCCTTGGGGCATCCGGATGGCCTTTTTCCGTAGGAGTAGGATGCATAAATTGACTTTCCCTTCCTTCAATTGAAATATGACCGGAAGGGTCCAAGGTTAAAAAGGCAAAAATGGAATCCTTGTACATGGCCCTACTGCCATCGGAGCCAAATCCGTCACCAACATAATAATAGGAAGCACTGTTCATCTGGAAATAATGCACATTGTTAATATAACTGTGGTCATCTACATGATGGTGTCCGCAGAAACAGGCAATTACCTTTTGATAATCTGTCCTATTATTGGCATCATCGATTACTTTCCGTACCGCAAACCTACTTGGAGAAGACCAGCCGTCCCAAATTTCATCAAAGGCCTGATGTGAAAAAATTACTGTCTGTTTATCGGTTTTTTCCAGATCTTGCTTCAGCCATTCAATTTGTTCCGGGTTTACCAAACTTCTATGTTGCTGATCTATATAAAAATTGGCATGTCCATAATCTTCATATTTCCCATCGTTTAGAATATAATTTCCATCCATCACCACAAAATGAAAATCCCCTTTATCAAAGGAGTAATAATTATTGTCCATCCCCAGGAAATCCATGGCATCCCGTTTACTTCCCTTGTCCATATCATGGTTTCCCAACACATGGTACTTCTCCCCTTTGTAACTGTTCCATAAGTCTATACACTCCTTGGCTTCGGGAACGGGATGACAGAAATCGCCCCCCTGGACAATAAAATCCAATTTGCGGGAAGCAGCTTCCCCGATAAAAATCTCCAAACGTTCCATAGCGTCCTTGCAATATCCATGGTGCAGATCGGTTATAAAACCAATATTGAGCACTTTGTTTTTTGGGATATGATTTTTGGGCAAAAATGCATAAGCCCCTACATTTCCAAGCCCCAAAGCTGCAGTACCCAAGCCCATCCGGACCAAAAATTTACGACGTCCTTTTTTAGAGTTTTCCATGATAGCCATATTTATTGTTCAACCACTTACTTTGTTGGATCTGGCGGCGGCACATATATTGAGCCATTCTTCACTAAAGGGATCTATATTGCCAAATCTGGAAATTTCAAATTCTGAAAAATCAAGGGGATTGGGCCTTCCAGCCGCCATTTCAGCAATTCCAAGGCCTACCCCACCTGCAACCGAAATCCCGGCCCCACAGCATCCCGACGCCACCAAAAAGCCCTTTATTTCGGGTACGGCACCCAATACCAATTGGGAGTCCGGGGTGTAGCCCGAAAATCCGGCCACATAATATTTAATCCCCATATCATAAAATGCAGGAAAAAAACGGGCCAATCGCTCCCCATTCCCAAAAAGATCGTCCATCCCATCATCGGCACTAAAAACGAAATCGGTAATATCACTGGGAACATCCTTTGGCGATGCTACCATTGATTTCCCCTCCCGTATCCCGAACAGCAAACTGCCCCCTTCAGGTCGGGCATAGGCCTGGGCATCCGGCAAAAGGACCATGGGTGAATTTATGGGGAACAGATCGGAGCGTTCCGTTATCCAATACTGACTTCTCACCGGGGCCATGGGCAGGCCTACACCAATTTCTTGGGCCAAGATCGGGGCCCATGCCCCTGCTGCATCCACAACGGTTTCGGCAAAGACATCCCCTTTAGAGGTCCTTACGCCCTTCACCGTACCGGCCTCATATATTAAACCCAAGACTTCCACTCCTTGACGAATTTCAGCTCCCCGGTTTCTGGCACATCTGGCAAAAAAGGTCCCCAACATATAGGGATCACAATAAGCCTCATTGGGAACAAACCCTATTTTCAAAGCTTCGTCCACTTTCAGCCAAGGCACTTTTTCCCTGGCCTCTTCCTTACTAATATAATAGGCTTCCTGATCGTATTCCCTGGCAATCCCCATAAGTTCCTCCAAATCCTTCACCTTGGCCTCGCTCGCTGCTACATGCATCATCCCCACCACCTTAAAATCCAACGTTTCCCCCAATTCCCCCTCCATTTCCCTGGCCACTCGAAAGGTTTCAATGGTCAGCGGAATATAAGAACGCTTGGCACGTACCATGGTCATTAGCGCTGCCGCCCTGCTGGTGGCCGCATTGTTAAGCTCATTGCGTTCCAAGAGCACTACTTGTTTTCCGGGATTATTTTTAACGTAATAATAGGCAATGGCACATCCAAATATGCCTCCCCCAATTATGGCCAGATCAACCTTTTCAACAGACTTGTCCATCATTTAATTTTTTTCCTATAATTTTATACATTTCCCAAATTGCACCAACCTTACATATTGTACGGCTATTTTAGATTTGCCTGGGGCTCCTGGGTTTCAAATATAGACATGGGTACTTCCCCGGTCCATGAAAGGGGAACATCGCAACCAAAAAGATAGGCTATGGTCGCGGCCGTATTCACCGAATTATTGGGTTCCTTTAACCTTTGTCCCTTTTTTATTCCCGGTCCCGTTATGGCCCAGGGCACTTCCAGTTCTTGGGGAGTTATACCCCCATGGCCTTTTTCCGGTACACCCCCATGGTCCGTAAAGAACATAAAATGGGTTTCCCCATATAGATTTTCGGCCTTAAGTTTCTGAACGAACTGTCCAATTGATACATCTACCTCTTCTATGGAAGCAATATATTCCGGGGACATCCAACCATGATTATGGCCAGCATGATCCGTATGTACGGAGTAAAGAAAAACCATGGTAGGATCCAAGCTGTTTTTGACAATAAAATCCAGGGCCTTGCCATAATTTTTTTGATATTCATCATTCCCTTCAAAACTTACTTCGTCCATATAAAGTGGATTGAACGAATTGATCAGTTCCGCCCAATTGTAATAAAAGGCGGTTTTTACATTTGGGACGTTTTCCTTCAATATTTTAAAGATAGAGGGATAGTATCCTTGTTCGTCCACATCTATTGCAGGCAGGACTATTTTGTCCAATTCCCAGCCATTACTTAATACGCCATGTTGCTCAGGGCCGCTTCCGGTAAGATGGGAAGTCCAGTTGGGCAATGTCACGGACGGCATAACATTCCTTGTGGTAAGGGACAGCATCCCATCTGCCATTAAGGCATCCAAATTGGGATGTTTTGCCGTCAAATACCCATCAACACTAATGCCATCCAAACCTATGACGACGACCCTTTTTGTCAACTTTTCGCTTTTGGGAATTTCCTTGGTATTCTTACAGCCCAAAACGAGACCGATACAAGTCAATATCAACAATAAAAAGTGTTTTTTCATTTTAGTCGATTTTATAAAATTATTTTTTTAGTTCCAAACTATTTTTTGGTCATACCAGTAGCACTAACGTCTTACAAATAGTATTATCACCGCACTTAAGAAACACATCACGGCCGTTACCACAAAAACAATATTCTGTTCCCCCGTAATGTCTACCATATATCCAATAAATGGTTCCCCTGCACCTGCAAATGCATAGGCAAAAGTATTCATGACCCCTACACCGGTACCGGACCTTTTAACGCCCAACAAATCCGGACTTAATGGCCAATAGCAGGATTGTGGGCCGTACACTAAAAACCCGGCCGCGAACATGAGTGCCAGCCCCCCAAACAAATTATCCTTTGGCACCAGATATAGCAACAGAACAACCACACCGGCAAGTCCCATAGACAGGGCAATCGGTTTGGATCGATTGGAATTGAATACCCTGTCCGACAACTGCCCAAAAAAAATTGTTCCCGAGGCCATTCCGATCGGAAGTGCCAGTGCGATCCATAAATTACCGGATTCGCTTAGTTTGGTTCCCAAATAATAAAGCGGCACCCAGACCAGAAGACCATACCTTGCCATATTCTGAAAGCCGATGGAAATACAGGCAGTAATAAATTTTTTGTTCAATAACACCTTCTTGTAGCGCTCCCTGGAAGTCTCCCCATCTTTGACTGCCGTTAATTTGGGGTCTCCCCCTGGTGTTTGAAAACCAACATCC
>CBFGWQ010000021.1:0-33681 GCA_965652575.1 uncultured Arenibacter sp.
CCTTGTAAACGTATAACTGGCGGAAGCCGTACAACCACCTCCGTCCTCTACACTGATAGTGTACGGACCGGAATCATCGGTCAGACCCGTAAAATTTGGATTGCTCCTTGGCCCCACAGTAGTTCCATTTCTGGTAAGGGTATATTGATAGCCTCCCCATCCACCGGATGCATTCCCGTTAACCGCTCCCCTATTGTTGTTCTGGCAACTCATGTCCGTCCATATTGGATTTATGGCCAAAGGTGCTGATGGTTCTGCAATGGTCAGGGTTGCCGTATCAACGCAATTGGTATCTTCATCCGTAACCGTTATGGTATAGGAACCGGCACTTAACCCGCTAACGGAAACTATATTGGAAGTCTGTCCGGTTACAGCAGGGTTTGCATCTATCTGATACCTATATGTACCGCTAAATCCGTCCACTATGAAACGGCCTGCCCCATCACTATATCCTACACAACTGACATTCGTAAGCAACTGACCGGCAACCCCAATAGAGCTAATATCGGTTATGGCAAAACTTTCCGTATAATTACAACCGGCAGCATCGGTTACCCTAAATGTATAACTGCCAAGACCCAGGCCGGTAAAGGTGTTGGACCCGCCATTATTTACACTGGTGGGAGCTATAATTTCATAGGTGCTTATGGCAGCACCCCCTGTTACGGCCAAGGAAACGGATGCCGTACCGGTGGCACAATCTATACTGGATACCGTAAAATCGATATCCGTAGGTTTGTTCAACGGACTAAAAACAATGGAGGGCAAGGTGGAGACACAACCATTGGCATCCCGTATCTGCGGGGAGTATGTTCCCGCAGAAATCCCGTTAAATTCCGTATTGTTGGGAATGAATCCGGACCCAATACTATATTCGTAGGGACCTACACCTCCACTGACCCCAGAAAAGGTAATCTGGCCCCCATTTTCGGCCAAACAAGTCGGGGTTTGGGTAGCGTTGGCATTTCCCGATATCGTTGAAGGGGTACCAATGGTTCTACCGACCGCCGGAGTGGTACATGAAAAAGTATCCTGTTGATACCTTATAACGATATTATAGTTCCCCGGAGCCAAATTGGAAAACACATTACTGTTCTGAAAGGTGCCGCCATTATTAATACTGTATTCCAGGTTATAACCATTACTATTCGTAATATTTACCGTAATACTTCCATTGTTGGAACCCCCGCAATTGGCATCTATAGAACTGATATTGTATACCGGGGGTGGAATATTCTCAACGTCTACCGCAGCATTCTTGGTACATCCGTTGGCATCCCTTACCACTATATTATAAGTTCCGGGACTATTAACGCTATGGGTTGTGGAAGTGCCAAAACTCCCACCGAAGGCTCCCCCATTAACGCTATATTGATAGGGCCCGGTACCGCCACTGGCATCGATGGTGATGTCCACCGAAGTAGCACCACAACCAAAACTATCGGTCGCAAAGGCCGTAGCATCAACAGGAACCAGTCCGGCACCAATGGTAATCGGATTTCCATTAATAGTACTTATGGTCTGGGTACAACTGCTGCCCGCCTGAACCGATACGGAATAAGTACCTGCACCAAGATTATTAAAGGTATGCGTGTTGGATCCATTGGGACCAAAGGTATTCATGGTAACCCCGTTCCTAATTAATCTATAACTATAAAATCCGGGTACCCCGGAAACGTCAATACTTATACTGCCCTTATCCCCACTACATATAATATCTACCTTGGAAACATCTACGGCCATATCCACTTCACTTATTTCCACTGTTTCCGATGGAAAAACACAGGCACTGGGGGAAGCGTTCTTTAATCGTGTATACACCTGATAATTGCCCGGGGCAAGTATATCGAAAAACGGATTGTCCTGATAGGGGCCGGCAGCAGAATTCAGGCTGTATTCATAGCCTGCCGGAACATTGGTAACCTCTACCCTACCGGGATTTCCACAGATAATATCCTGTGTACTCAATTGTGGGTTCAAGGGATTGGAAGAAACCCTGAAATAATAAAAGGCACCCGACCCGACCCTAACGCGGTATTCCCCCGCAACGGAGGGGTCACTGGCGTCAAGAAAATAGGTTGGACCGGTAACTGCCGGCCCATAACAACCGATATCCGTAACTGGACAGGTATCAGTACCTACAAACGGACAACTTGCGGAAAGCTTTTGCCAGGTTATGGTACCGCTTCCACTTACAGAGACGGTTCTATCATCCCCGGTCCCACAAAGGAAAAATTTGGCTAGGGGAGTAATACCATCGTTAGCACAGGTTACTTCTTCGTTTGCCCCGTTGATGATCGTGGCAAACATCATTGGACTGGAAGTAATATCCATTTCCACCTCCTTACCGGAGTTTACTCTTACCTTGTCCGAAAAATTACCCTCCTGGGGCCGGTCAATTAATTTTTTTGTGGAATTTATATTTTCTACCGCAGCGGAAACATCCGCTATTAATCCATTCACTATGGGGTTTGCCTTCAACACACCAAACACAATGCTTAGTGTTAGCAGAACTAGGGTATAATAAATATACCGAGGCTTTTTCGGGAGCATAGGTTAAGTAGGTTTTACAAAATATAATCGGACTTGGGAGGTCTAAGTATATTCTTGGTGTATTGGTTTAAACTTATATTTTATATTTATCTTTAGCGTTCTAAGCTACATTATTAATTATTTAACGTTGAATTATGAAAAATAGTATCCAAATTATATTCGTCACCTTATTGACTTTGAATTTATCCTGTGCACAACAAACTGAAAATGAGGTAAATAATATAGAAAACCCTCCGTTTACCGCAGAGCTTATAATCGATGAACTACAAATACCATGGGGATTTGCCTTTCTTCCCGATGGTAGTATGTTGATTACCGAAAAATCGGGTGAATTGATCCACTTCAAAGATGGCAAAAAAAATATAGTCGGAAATTCGCCGACAGTATACGCCAGGGGTCAAGGAGGCTTGCTGGACGTAGTGCTACACCCAGATTACAAAAACAATGGTTGGATCTATATCTCCTATGCTTCGGAGGAAGGTGGGGATAAAGGAGGCAATACCGCTATTATTCGGGCAAAATTTAATGGTAATAGTTTAACCGACAATGAATTGTTGTACAAGGCAGAGCCAAACACTACAGGTGGCAACCACTTTGGTTCGCGGATTGCATTTGACAATAACGGATATTTATTCTTCTCCATTGGCGAACGGGGCGAACGGGACGTCAACCCTCAGGATATTACCAGGGATGGTGGAAAAATATATCGTTTGAACGCGGACGGAAGTATTCCTTCGGACAATCCGTTCGTAAACAGTGAAGGGGCAAAAACGGCCATCTACAGCTATGGGCACAGAAATCCCCAAGGTCTGGCCAAAAACCCAATTACAGGGGAAATCTGGGATAACGAACACGGACCACAGGGTGGGGACGAAATCAATATCATTGAAAAGGGCAAGAATTATGGATGGCCGGTAATTACCTATGGCATTAACTATAGCGGCACCCCCATTACGGACAAAACTGAAATGGAAGGCATGGAGCAGCCCCTACATTACTGGGTACCATCCATTGCCCCCAGTGGAATGGCTTTTGTGACATCTGACAAATACCCGGAATGGAAAGGCAATGTATTGGTAGGCTCCCTAAAATTTCAATACTTGGAAAGACTGGAACTAAAGGACAACAAGGTTGTTTACAGGGAAAAATTAATGCCCGACCTGGGACGTGTACGGGACGTAAGACAAGCTCCTGACGGTTTTATATATGTTGCGGTGGAAGGCAAGGGAATTTATAAACTGGTACCAAAAAATTAGGACATGAGATTTTTGTTCCTGGCTTATTTTTTAACGGTTGCCCTACTGTCCACTTTTCTCTATCAGGATCAGGATAAAGAACTAAAGGAAAGCATTGACAGGGGTCGGGATATCTATACCGATTTTTGTATCACATGCCATATGGCCAATGGAGAGGGAATCAAAAAAACGTTCCCTCCCCTGGCCCAATCCGATTATTTGCTCAAAAAAAGGGAAGAGAGTATTCGTGGTATTAAATACGGGCAACAGGGAGAAATCGTTGTAAACGGGGTTACCTACAACAATACTATGGCACCTATGGGATTATACGATGAGGAGATAGCGGATGTAATGAACTACATCTTAAATTCCTGGGGAAACAAAAGCAACAAAATGGTCACCCCTGAAGAGGTTTCCGCCATTCTTAAAAAATAGGCTTAACCTCTCTGGGCATCAATGGCATTCTTTACGGAACCGTATTTCTTTAATAATTTTTCGGCCTCGGTATAATCTATATTTAACTCCTCTACCAAATACCGGGTTCCCCGATCTACCAACTTTTCATTGGTAAGCTGCATATTTACCATTTTATTACCTTTTACCCTCCCGATCCTGATCATTAGGGCCGTGGAAATCATGTTGAGCACCAGCTTTTGGGATGTTCCACTTTTCATCCGCGTACTTCCGGTAAGAAATTCCGGCCCTACATTTACAGCAATAGGTATTTCCACAACCTGGGTAAGGGGAGATCCCGGGTTATTGGTGATACATGCGGTCAACAACCCATGGGCAGCGGCGGCCTTTACCCCTCCAATAACGTATGGCGTAGTTCCCGATGCGGCAATTCCCACCACGGTATCGTTGGCATTTATATCAAAAGCCTCCAAATCCTTCCAGGCCTGAACGGTGTCGTCCTCTGCATTCTCAACGGCCTTTCTGATGGCCACATCCCCACCTGCTATCAATCCAATGATATGATCGTGAGACAATCCAAAAGTGGGGGGGATTTCCGAGGCGTCCAACACCCCCAAACGGCCACTGGTGCCGGCTCCTATATAAAATAACCTGCCCCCTTTGCCGAATCTTTCCTTTAGGGCATCCACCAATTTGGTCACTTCGGGTATGACCAAGGCTACCGCATCGGCAATCAATTGGTCCTCCTTGTTCATATTTTTAAGGATTGTTGCGGTATCCATCAATTCCAGATCATCATATTTTGATGGCAATTCGGTTATCTTTAGGTAGTCGGACATAATTGAATATTAGATGTTATCGTACAAAAATAGTTTTTTAGTGGTAATGGACATTAAAATTAATCAAGGTCTATATACATTAGTAACGATCAAGCGAAATATTTATATTTATTATTGACCACATACCCTTAAATCTTATAAATGCCCTATTTTCGAATAACAAATTTGTATAACTCACCATGTAAAAGTCCAATGCAAAAAATCATTCTTTCAGCCTTCTTAATTACCCTTACCTCCTGCTCGGTGTTCCAATCTTCCATACCAACGCCCAAACACGAATTTAGGGGCGTCTGGATAGCCACCGTAGTCAATATAGACTGGCCAAAAAGCGGGTTGGATAATATTGAAAAACAAAAACTGGACTATCTGAAAATCCTCGATTTTTACAAAGATCTTAATTTTAATGCCGTGATCGTCCAGATCAGGGCCGCCGGGGATGCCTTTTATCCATCCCAATACGCACCTTGGTCCAGATTTTTGACAGGTAATGAAGGCAGCGCCCCAGAACCATATTACGACCCCTTGGAATGGATGATAAAGGAAGCACATGCCAGGGGCATGGAGTTTCATGCATGGCTTAACCCCTATCGTGCCACTTTTGATGAAAAACTGGAAATATTGAGCAAAGACCATGATTACAACCAACATCCCGACTGGATGCTGAAATATGGGAAAAAATATTATTATAATCCCGGATTACCGGAAGTGCAGCAGCACCTGACCAATATCATAGGCGAAATAGTAACCAATTACGATATAGATGCCGTACACTTTGACGATTACTTTTATCCCTACAAAATAAGCGGTGAAACCTTTGAAGACAGGGAAACCTATACCAAATACGGCCAACCACAACAATCCCTGGAAGATTGGCGTAGAAGCAACATTGATAGTTTGGTGCAAAAGGTCCATAATACCATAAAAAATAAAAAGCCCTGGGTACAGTTCGGCATAAGTCCGTTCGGGGTATGGAAAAACAACAGTACCGATCCAAGGGGATCGGACACCAAAGCCGGGCAGACCACTTATGAAGACCTTTACGCCGACCCATTGGTATGGATAAAAAACGGCTGGGTAGACTATTTGGTACCACAGGTATACTGGAGCATGGACCTGCCCGTGGCATCCCATAAAAAGATAGTGGACTGGTGGTCCAGGAACAGCGACAATACCAATCTGTACATTGGCAACGGACCCTATAAAATAAGAAACAACAGTGACAGGGCCTGGGACAGGAAAAAAGAGCTTCCCGACCAACTAAAATTCGCCAGGGAAAAGAAAAATGTAATCGGCAATGTATTTTTTAGTGCCAAATCCCTAATGTCCAACAAGGAGGATATACTCAAAACATTAAAGAAAAAGTACTACCACAATATGGCTTTGTCTCCTATCTCGCCCCTACAAAAAAATGCGTTCCAAAATGAAATTGTCGAAACCCGGTTTGAAGAAAAAGAAGGACTTCTACATTTTAGCATACCGCCTCGGGAAAGACAAAATTTAAGATATGCCTTGGTGTATGTGGTCAAAAAAGAGTCAAAATTAAACCTGGAAAACACCGATAATCTAGTGGCAAAAATACAGCTATCGGAGTCTGGAAATTTTAATTTTGACCCATCGGGATTCAAAGGAAATAAAATTATGGCCTTAACATATATAAATAATTATGGACAGGAAAGCAGGCCCAAGATCATCCGCTTAAATTAAAGTAACGGAAGATTTTATATCTTCATCACAAACAATATAAAAATCAATTTTAGAAAATAAAGAACAGGCAAAATGATTCAAAAAGACAAGTGGGCATGGGCATGGGTTCCTGTTTTATACTTTACACAAGGCATCCCATATGTACTTGTAGTTACAGTTTCGGTAATAATGTATAAAAAACTGGGTATCAATAATTCAGATATAGGTTTATACACCAGTTGGTTATACCTTCCATGGGTCCTAAAGCCCCTTTGGAGTCCGTTCGTAGATCTCAATGGCACCAAACGAAAATGGTTTCTGGGCATGCAGCTGATCATTTCCCTTGCCATTCTGGGAGTGGGCCTGACCCTTCCAACTTCCATTTTTTTCACCACCACTTTGGCGTGTTTTTGGATGGCGGCCTTTGCCTCTGCAACCAACGATATTGCATCGGACGGATATTATATGTTGGGGCTGACCCAAAAAAAACAGGCCTTCTTTGTGGGCATGCGGAGTACCTTTTACCGCCTGGCCATGATCACCGGTCAGGGACTCATCGTTATCCTAGCTGGATTTCTGGAAAATTATTATGGGGACAACACCAAGGCTTGGTCCGTTACCATGATTGTTGCTGCCATTTTAATGTTGACATTGACCGTGGCCAACTTTTTTGTCACTCCAAAATATGAATCCTCCCAAGCTATTGTCCAAGTAAAACCCGAAGGATTTTTGGAAGTGTTCATTTCCTTTTTTAAGAAGCCCAATATCGGAATCGCCCTGGCCTTTATTTTGAGTTACCGACTTGGGGAATCCCAATTGGTAAAAATGGCCGCCCCATTTTTATTGGACAAAACCTCAGCGGGCGGACTGGAATATTCCACCGAGGCGGTAGGTACCATTTACGGAACGGTGGGAGTAATTATGTTATCCTTGGGAGGGATCCTCGGCGGCATCCTTATTTCCAAAGACGGATTAAAAAAATGGATGTTGCCCATGGTCCTGTCCCTAAATCTGCCCAATGCCATGTACGCCTTTTTGGCCTTGACAAATACCACTAATATTGTAGCCGTTGTGGCAACAGTGGTGTTGGAACAGTTTGGCTACGGTTTCGGATTTGCCGCCTTTCTGATCTTCCTGATCTATATTGCCGAAGGAATTTCAAAAACCTCCCATTATGCCATTGCCACCGGATTTATGGCCCTGGGAATGATGCTACCGGGAATGGCCAGTGGTTATATACAGGAATGGCTAGGATATGGCGGCTTTTTCGTTTGGGTGGTCATTGCGGCCCTACCCGCCCTCTTCCTTTTAAAATATATTGAATACCCTGCTGATTACGGTAAAAAAACCAATACCGAAGATGTTTAAAATTGCCCCTTATACAACGGCTACTGCCCAACTTGCCCTAAAAGAAAAAGTAGGCCAATTGTTTATGCCCGCGGCTTTTATCAACGATACCGAGAAAGAAATCCGAAGATTGGAAAGGCTCATTGGAAAATACCACATTGGTGGCCTCTGTTTCTTTCATAGCAAGGCCAGTGCCGCCACCAATTTTGAAGGAAAAAAGAATATTGTTTATAACGAACATAGCCTTACCACACTTAAGAACCTAATTGAAAGATACCAAAATGCCGCTAAATATCCGTTGCTCATAAGTATTGATGCCGAATGGGGCCTGGCCATGCGAGTTGAAAATACGCCACAGTATCCCTATGCCATCACCTTGGGAGCCATACACAACGAGAAGGATTTAATTTTCAAAGTAGGTCAACAAATAGCCATGGATTGCAGAGAGGCCGGAATCCATTGGAATCTGGCCCCAGTAACGGACATTAACAACAACCCCAACAATCCCGTAATCGGTTACCGCTCCTTTGGGGAAGATAAATTGAACGTCGCCCAAAAAGCAATGGCATTTATAAAGGGAACCCAAAGCGTTGGTGTTTTAAGTTGTATCAAACATTTTCCCGGGCACGGCGATACGGCTACGGATTCCCATCTTGGCCTGCCCATTATTAAAAAATCCAAGGAAGCCCTGACGGAAAACGAACTTTACCCCTTTAGGGAAATCATAAAAAATAGTGTGGATAGCGTTATGGTAGGTCATTTGTCCATCCCCTCCCTCGATAATGGCAAAGGCACTCCGGCCACCATCTCCAAATCCATCATTAAAGGCCTTTTACGTGATGAACTAAATTTTACCGGTGTGGTGATATCCGATGCCCTGAACATGCATAGCGTAAGCAAAATGTTTTCCGAAAAAGGGGAACTGGAGTGGCGTGCCTTTGATGCGGGCAACGATATTCTTTGTTTTGCAGAGAACACGGAGGAAGGTATTCAAAAAATCATGGATAATGCCGACCACAGTGAAATAGAAAAAAGCTTTAAAAGGGTATGGAAATTGAAGGAAAAAGCCTTTGCATCCCTTTCCCTACCAATCACAGACCAGGAGGCATCCGCTATATTGAACCAACGGTTGGCCAAGGAAAGCCTTACCTTATTTACAGGAAGCAATAGTATTATTGCCAACTTTATAAGTGAAGGGTTTACCTGCCTCTCCCTAGGGGAAGCCAACAATAACACCTTTGTGGAAGCCGCCTCCATAATTGCCGGTGAGGGACCAAGAAATGAGGACAATTTTTTAATTGCCCTTTATCCTCCAAAAGTCAAGCCACAGAACAATTTTGATCTAAAGACCGGGGAACTTCAGCAGCTGCAACAGCTGTTAAAAACAAAGAAGGTAATCCTATATGTATTTGGAAACCCTTATGTACTCAACCTCATTAATTATAGTACAGCCAAAGCAGTGGTAATAGGGTATCAAAATTTTATAGAATTTCAAGGGAATGCCCTGGCCCATTTTAAGGGCGAAATTGTAGCCAAAGGGTCTTTGCCCGTTACCATTAATCCAAAAGAGCCATAAAGACAATGGGAAACAACATTATCAAATCCTGGAACAAAAATGCCCTCGAATGGATCAAGGTTATCGAAAATGCCGATATTGAATCCAGGAAATTCACCAATAAGGCCATATTACAACTCATTGGCAATTCTCCTGCCATCAAAGTTTTGGATGTAGGCTGCGGGGAGGGATGGCTCACTAGGAGCCTTGGCACCATGGGCAAATACGCGGTAGGTCTGGATGCCATTGCCCAATTATTGGAAAACGCGAAAAAAAAAGGGGGAGGCACCTATTACCGGATGTCCTACGAAGACATTATTTTAGGGAACCCCATCCCGGAAGCACCCTATGACGCTGCTGTTTTCAACTTTTGCCTTTATCAAAAAGAAGGCCTGGGCCAACTCCTGAAACAGATAAAAAATGTGTTATCGGAAAATGGCTATATCGCTGTACAGACCCTTCACCCCTTTTTCCTATTGCAAAATAAAATGGCCTATAAAAGCCAATGGTTAGATGATTCCTTGAAAGGGCTGCCCGGCAATTTTACGGATGGCCATTCTTGGTATGCCCGTACTTTTGAATCATGGATATCCGTATTTAAAAAAGCGGGGCTCCAATTGCACCAATTACAGGAAGTGACCAATGATGACCATAAACCCATTTCGGTAATTTTTATTTTGTCCGAATAATTCCAGGTCCACCTTATGAACCATAGCAACATTAATAATGAAAAATGAAAAAGTATAAAGTCATCGGGTTAATGTCCGGCACCTCCTTGGACGGATTGGACCTGGCCTACTGCCATATATGGAAAACCCCTACGGGTTGGGATTTCGGGATTAAACAAACGCACAGTATTTCTTATAGCGAAGAAATGCAGGCAAAACTTAAAACCTCCATTTATCTTCCCGCAGACCAATTGTTGCAATTCCATAATTCCTATGGCAGCTGGCTTGGGCTACAGGCCAAAGATTTTATGAAAGCACATGCCCTGGAAGTTGATTTTATTGCCAGTCATGGGCACACCACCCATCACCAGCCCCAGAACGGACTCACCTTTCAAATAGGTTCGGGCCAACATTTGGCCAACGCGAGTGCCACAAAGGTAATCTGCGATTTCCGGACCAACGATGTGGCCTTGGGCGGACAGGGAGCACCTTTGGTCCCTATAGGGGATCAGCTTTTTTTTGGTCAATACGATTTTTGTCTAAATCTGGGCGGAATCAGCAACATTTCCTTTGAGCACAACGGTATAAGATTGGCCTATGATATAGGCCTGGCCAATATGATCCTCAACCATATTACCAAAAAAATAGACCTCGATTATGACAAAGGAGGTGCTTTGGCAAGGACCGGAAAAATAAACCAGGGCATGTTGGACCAACTCAACGACCTGGAATTTTACAAATTGCCCTTTCCAAAATCCATTGGTTTCGAATGGTTCGTAGACAAAGTAGTCCCCATTGTTGACGGTACCGGGGACCGAATTGAAAATTTACTGCATACCGCCGTTCATCATATTTGCGATCAGATCGCCCTTCAGGTGAAAAGCCATAGGAATAAAACAAAAAAGAACTTATTTGTTACCGGTGGTGGGGCCCTGAACACTTTTTTAACGGATTGTTTACAGGAAAAACTTGGAGCGGAGATCAAGATTGTCCTGCCCTCCAAGACCCTGATCGAATTTAAGGAGGCCCTGATTTTTGCGCTTATGGGCGTCCTAAGGGAGGAAAGGAAAATCAATTGTCTAAGTTCCGTTACAGGGGCCAAAAGGGATTCTTTTGGGGGAGTAATTTATTTACCGGCCTAAAACATATCGTTTGGTATATTAAATCAAAACCTTATCTTGGGTACTTAATTATTACCTCTTTACTAAACCAAAGATATAATGAGCGAAAAACAAAAAAAGGCAACTGCCTATTGGAAGGAAAATGTGCGCTATCTGTTTATTTTATTATCCATATGGTTTGCCGTTTCGTTCGGGGCCGGAATATTGTTTAAGGATGCCCTGAACACTATAAAAATTGGTGGTTTCAAGTTGGGTTTTTGGTTTGCACAACAGGGATCCATCTACGTTTTTGTGATTTTAATATTTGTTTATGTTCGCCTTATGAACAGGTTGGACAAAAAATACGGTTACAACGAATAACCACTTTTATTTTTCCAACTTAGATACAAAACCGTATCTGGACCTACCCCCCGATCACCAAATTTTACAATCCACAATATCAACCAAAACCTTAAAATATGAATGTTCAAGTTTGGACGTACCTTCTAGTAGGAATCACCTTTGCCCTGTATATAGGAATCGCCATTTGGTCCAGGGCAGGATCAACAAAAGAGTTTTATGTGGCCGGGGGCGGGGTGTCGCCCTTGGCCAATGGAATGGCCACTGCGGCCGACTGGATGTCCGCGGCCTCCTTTATCTCCATGGCCGGTATTATTGCCTTTGCAGGCTATGACGGCTCCGTATACCTTATGGGATGGACCGGAGGCTACGTACTGTTGGCCTTGCTACTTGCCCCCTATCTGCGAAAATTTGGAAAGTTTACGGTACCCGATTTTATTGGGGACCGCTATTATTCCAACACAGCCCGTATGGTGGCCGTGTTCTGCGCCTTGATCGTATCCTTTACCTATGTTGCCGGACAAATGCGGGGTGTAGGGGTGGTTTTCTCCCGATTTTTGCAAGTAGACATTAATACCGGGGTAGTTATAGGAATGGTGATCGTACTTTTTTATGCCGTTTTGGGGGGAATGAAAGGTATAACCTATACACAGGTGGCACAATACTGTGTGCTTATATTCGCCTTTATGGTCCCTGCCATTTTTATTTCCTTCCAAATGACGGGCAACCCAATACCCCAACTGGGAATGGGATCTACCCTTAATGACGGTTCGGGTACCTTTCTAATGGATCGGCTGAACGGACTCTCCACAGAGCTGGGCTTTGCCGAATATACCGATGGCACCAAATCGGTCATCGATGTCTTTGCCATAACCTTGGCCCTTATGGTAGGTACGGCAGGATTGCCCCATGTTATTGTAAGGTTCTTTACCGTAAAAAGGGTAAAAGATGCCCGGAAATCGGCCGGACTGGCATTGTTGCTCATTGCCATTCTGTATACTACCGCCCCGGCGGTATCCGTATTTGCAAAAACGAACTTAATAAATACCGTAAGCAATAAAGAGTACAGTTTAATGCCTATCTGGTTCAAAAACTGGGAGGAAACAGGTTTGTTGATATTCGAGGACAAAAACAAGGATGGCATTATTCAATATATAGCCGATAAGGATAAAAACGAATTAACGGTAGATAACGATATTATGGTGCTGGCCAATCCTGAAATTGCCGATCTTCCGGCCTGGGTAATTGCCTTGGTGGCGGCAGGGGGTTTGGCGGCAGCGCTCAGTACTGCCGCGGGATTATTGTTGGTCATTTCTTCCTCTGTTTCCCATGACCTGATCAAGAAGGTCTTTAAACCCAATATCTCCGAGAAAGGGGAGCTTTGGGCTGCTAGGGGGGCAGCTACCGTGGCCGTGTTGATTGCCGGATATTTTGGAATTCATCCCCCGGGATTTGTGGCGGCAGTAGTGGCCCTTGCCTTCGGACTTGCGGCGGCCTCCTTCTTCCCTGCCATTGTCCTGGGCATTTTTTACAAAAAAATGAACAAGGAGGGCGCCATAGGCGGTATGATCGTAGGAATCAGCCTAATGCTGTTCTACATGGCCAAATTCAAATTGGGCTGGTTGGGCGAAATTCCCGATAAATCCCAATGGTGGTTCGGCATTTCGCCGGAAGGCTTTGGAACGGTGGCCATGATCGTCAACTTTATAGTGGCATTGGCAATCAATAGATTTACACCGGCCCCTCCGGAGAACGTCCAGGAAATAGTGGAGAACATTAGGATTCCAAGTGGTGCTGGTAAGGCAGCGGAACACTAAACCACCTAGAAAACTGGCCAACAACATCTTATGAAATGAGCCATAACAAATCTTAATACCTCCCGATAATTATAGGGACGATATGTTCAATGGCGAATTACACCTGCCTGGCCGGCAAAGGCAAGTCTGACGTATAAAGAACCTGTCTGTAGAACAGGCAATAAATTTGAACAGATGGAAAAACAGTTCCACATAGAGACACTGACCGGCCTGGGAACTGAATTATGAATACCCAATTTTATTCCATACAGTTTTAATGGATTACCAAAAAAAAGGTCAATTTCTATTAAAATCATGTATGGAAACCTTCCTTTTAGGGATGATTTGTATAAATTTATGGAAATTTTAAAAACACGATGAGCAATTATCATATCAAACATTTAGAAGAATACTATCAAGTGTATCGAAAATCGGTCAGGGAGCCGGAAAATTTCTGGGGAGAAGTGGCCGAAGAGCATTTTTTATGGAGAAAAAAGTGGAACAATGTGCTAAGCTGGGATTTTGAAAAACCCGAGATAAAATGGTTCGAAGGAGCACAACTGAATATTACGGAAAACTGTATAGACAGGCATTTACTGACCAGGGGAGATAAAACGGCCATTATTTTCGAGCCCAATGATCCAAAGGAGGAAGCCCAACATATTACCTACCGCCAACTTCACGAACGGGTCTGTAAATTGGCCAATGTTTTAAAGGACCAGGGTATTAAAAAGGGGGATCGGGTATGCATATACCTGCCCATGATCCCGGAATTGTCCATTGCCCTATTGGCCTGTGCCCGGATCGGGGCAATACATTCCGTAGTTTTTGCAGGCTTTTCATCTACCGCCCTGGCCACACGTATCAATGATAGTGATTGTAAATTGGTCATAACTTCGGATGGTTCCTATAGGGGCTCCAAATCCATCGATCTAAAAGGAATTGTAGACGATGGGCTGGTAGATTGTCCCGGTGTTGAAACCGTTTTGGTGGTTAAACGTACCAATGCGGAAATACCTATGAAGGAAGGCCGCGATAAATGGTTGCAGCCTTTGTTGGAGGATGCTTATTTGGATTGCGTACCGGAAATTATGAATGCCGAAGATCCCTTGTTCATATTGTATACCTCCGGCTCTACAGGTAAACCCAAGGGAATGGTACATACTACCGCCGGTTATTTGGTGTACACCGCCTATACTTTTAAGAATGTTTTTCAATACACCGAAAACGATGTGTATTGGTGTACTGCCGATATCGGTTGGATTACAGGCCATAGTTATATTGTTTACGGTCCCTTGGCCAATGGCGCCACTACCCTGATGTTCGAGGGGGTACCGAGTTATCCTGATTTCGGCAGATTTTGGGAAATTGTGGAAAAACATAAGGTAAACCAATTCTATACAGCCCCAACGGCTATAAGGGCATTGGCAAAACAGAATATATCCTTTGCCGAAAAACATGATCTGTCCTCGCTAAAAGTATTGGGCTCCGTTGGGGAACCCATCAATGAGGAAGCCTGGCATTGGTACAATGATGTTATCGGGAAAAAGAACAGTCCCATTGTGGACACTTGGTGGCAAACGGAAACAGGGGGCATTATGATAACGCCCATTCCTTATGTAACCCCCACCAAACCTACCTATGCCACCCTGCCCTTTATCGGGATACAACCGGCACTGATGGACGAGCAGGGCAATGAACTCAAAGGCAACCAGGTAGAGGGGCGACTTTGCATAAAATTCCCTTGGCCGGGAATGGCAAGGACCATTTGGGGCAATCACGATAGGTATAAGGACACCTATTTCTCGGCATTTCCCAACAAATACTTTTCCGGGGACGGTGCCCTAAGGGACGAGGTAGGCTACTACAGAATTACGGGCCGCGTAGATGATGTAATCATAGTATCCGGCCACAACCTGGGTACGGCCCCGATAGAGGATGCCATAAACGAACATCCCGCAGTGGCAGAATCGGCCATAGTAGGCTTCCCGCACGATATTAAGGGCAATGCCCTTTATGGCTATGTAATCCTTAAGGAGACCGGGGAATCCCGCAACCACGATAATTTAAGGAATGAAATTAACCAGATCATTACAGAACACATTGGCCCTATAGCCAAGTTGGATAAGATACAGTTTACTTCCGGCCTGCCAAAGACCCGTTCGGGCAAGATCATGAGACGAATACTACGGAAAATTGCCAGCAGGGACATGAACAATTTGGGCGATATCAGTACCCTTTTAAACCCTGAGGTAGTAGAGGAAATCAAGGACAACGTATTATAATATGTTAGTGTGGCATTGCCACTTTATGGAAAAACATAAAGTGGCCGTGCTTTCCGCTATATCTTTTTTATGCCCATAGCATCATAGCCGTTTTGAACAGATGCCCTTTTGGCCTAAAAAAGGATGCCGCTGCAATCACTAATGCGGGCATATATATGCAATAAAATTGCATACCCGACAAAGGCAGGGTTTTGGAACGGATAAAATTTCTTGGGTCTCGACCGGACAAAATTACCATAATCAACCCATTAACAATCAAATATCAGTTGAACCCGCGTTGTTTTAACACCTTTCCATTGTCCACTGTTAATCGATTATGGCTTTTGACTATTGCCTTTAGATTTCAACAAACACCCCTAAGGTCCCCTCAAGGGGACAATACCATTTAAAAATCTATAATCAAGACCAGGTCTATCCACTGCTTACCGGGATTTCGACTACGTTATCAATCTCTACTTATCCTATACAATTGCCAAAGATCAAGCTTTCTTATTTCCCGTTTCCAATTTCTTTTCCAACTATTGGCTCATGGCTTTTGGCTCATGGCTAAATTTAAATTAAATGCCTCCGTTATCAACCAGTTCCCCTATAATATAAGTCAGTTGGTCCTGGGTTATAGGTTTTACAATATAATCCGTGATTTCGCTTATTTTCTTTGCCCTGTCAATATCCACAGGATCTACGGATGAAGACACCATATATATCGTTATTTTCTTCCCCAGCTTGGGCTTTATCTTTACATATTCCTCCATGAATTCAAACCCGTCCATTATGGGCATATCGATGTCCAAAAAAATCACATCGGGAAGCTCCTTGTCATTGTGCAGATTATCCAACATAAAATCCAAAGCCTCCTCTCCATCCGAAAAGACCATAATACTATTGGTCAACTTTAGAGATTTCAAAGTTTTGATCATTGTAAATTGATATATATCGTCATCATCTACAATACAAACATTTATGGAACTGCTCATAACCAACTAATTAAAATTAATATTAAAGGTGGTACCCACGTTTACTTCACTTTGGGCAGAAATAGACCCGCCATACGCCTCTACCTGCATTTTGGTGAGGAACAAACCTATTCCCTTGGCATCGGGGTGCCTATGGAAAACCTTGTTCAGACCAAATAATTTATGGCCGTGCCTCTTTAAATTGATCCCTTGCCCATTGTCCGAAACCTTCAAATACTTTATACCATTTGCAATTCCGGAGGTTACATATATCTTGGGCACTCTAACTGTACTCCTGTATTTTAGGGCATTTCCTACCAAGTTAAGAAAAATACTCTCCAAATAAATTTTATTATAAGCAATTTTCGGAAGTTTTGTAAAATCACTTTCAATTACGGCCCCGGTCCCCATAATTTCTCCTGATAAAATTTCCTGCGTCTTAACCATTATTGAATTAAATTCAATATCCTCCAATGTTTCCCCTTCATTGTCTTTCTTGATATTTAAAGCCTCTACCAAAGTATTGAGCGTTAATGTAAGGTGATTGATAACCGTTTCAAATTTTTGAAACAGATCATTGCGCTCCCCATCGCTTTGGGCAAGTTTATAAAAACCCAAAAGCGAATTTAGGTTGCTGACGGGCGCTCTCAAATTATGGGATGTAATTTGATTAAAATCTGCAAGTTGGGTATTTTTAGCAACCAGTTTCTTAGAGAATATTTCCAAGCTTTCCTTGGCTTCCAGAATCTTGTGTTCGGCCGCTTTTTGAGTGCTGATGTCCCGGATAGCGGTCGATACCAATATGCCTTCTTCCGTTTTAAGGGGACTGCGACTAATTTGTATCGGGATTGGTCTTCCGCTTTTATTTATTCCTACCAACTCCTTTCCTTCCCCCAACTCCCCTATTTGGGAATTGAATAAGATAGTATTGGAATCCTCGGTATCCGAAGCCATAAAACCATCAGGAATTAATTTTTCCATGGGTTCCCCTATTAATTCCTGAACGCTGTAACCAAATAATTTTTCGGCCTGCCTGTTGATCATATTAATTTTTCCTTGCTCATCGGTAATTACCATGGCATCCGGAGCCGACTCCAAGAGTCCTCGAAATTTTTTTTCTGCCAACCGTTGTTCCGTTACATCTTGGCAGGTACCTATCAACTCGATTACCTCCCCTGCATCATTGGTCATAATTTCTGCCAAAAGCTGAATATTTTTTACCGTTCCATCCCTTAACTGTATTCGGTGCACCAGATCGGGGAAGCTATTCTCCTTAATGGCCATCTGGACATGATTGGTTACCATTTCCCTATCTTCGGGGTGTACAAAGGAAAAATAAGTATCGTAGGTCACTTTCTGTTGTTCCACATCCAAACCAAAGATCTTATATAGATTGGCAGACCATCTTACCTCATCCGTGATCGTATTCCATTGCCAGTTCCCGATCATTGTTAAACGTTCGGCAAAATTCAGAACCTGATTTTTTTTTAATAGCTCGTTCTCCGCATTTTTGATGGCCGTAATATCAGAGGCCACATTTAAAGACCCGATTATCTCCCCTTCGGCATTTTTAATGGCCGATATAGTAACCTGAACTGTAATTTTAGTACCATCTTTCTTAATATAGGTCCATTCCCTAACGTCAAAATCGTTATTTTCCGCCAACCCCCTTAAGGGATCCTTTCCATATTTTCGGAAGACATCCTGTCTAAACCTTTCAACCTCATCCATCATCGCAAATACACTAGGTATTTTTGTACCAATAATTTCAGATGCCGAATAACCTAATAAATACTCAGCTCCATAATTGAAATGATTTATAATCCCTTTATCATCCGTAGTAATTATGGCAACTGTCTTGGAATTGAATATGGCCTTTAATTCGGCGTTTGCCTTATTAAGTGCCATCTCGGAAAGTTTTCTATGGTTTATATCCTGAAATATCCCGTAAATCCGAACACATTCCCCGTCCTCAAATTCGCCGTTACCTACGGTCCGTACCCAAATGGAATTCCCCTTGGCGGTCACAAGTTCCACTTCTACATCATAGGGAACACCACATATAATGGCCTTTTCCACCGACTTTCGCATAATTTCCCGACTTTCCCCTTCTTTATAAAAATTTAGGGCGGTCGTTAAGCTGGGCCGATAATTCTCCTCCACCTCATGTATTTCACAAACAACCGGACTCCAATAAATTCCGTTCGTTTTCAAATCCACTTCCCATATGCCCAAACGGGCTACTTCACTGGTCTTGTCCAAAATATCCAACATTCGGTTCCTTTCCTTTTCCCTTTCCTTTTGGGGAGTTATATCACCGGTATGCATGAGCAAACCTCCTACCTCCCCCTCCGAAACATACCAAGGACGTACATCCCAATAGATCCATTGTATTGTTCCATCGGAACGCTTAAATGGTGCCTCCTCGCAAATATCAATGGCCCCATTAAGGCATTTTTGATGGTTCAGTTTCCACTGCTCCCCTATTTCCGGAAATATATCATAGTGCGAACGGCCTATTATTTCCTTTCCTTCCATTTTATAATCCCTGATCCAACGTTGGGATACCGCAATATAGCGCATATCCTTGTCCAGCATGGCAATAGCTGTTGGTGCCTGTTCAATAAAGATCTTATTATACTGGCCACGTAGTTCCAAAGCATCCTTATACATATTCAACTACTTATTATTCTAAAGTTTAAATTTTATAGCATTAACTAATGGGCATTTTGTACGAATCCCCAACAGTCATTTCCTATAACGACCAAAGGTCAGGAACACCTGTATCCGACCTTGGGTTTCAAATACCCACATTTAAATATTAAATTTCAATTGTTAAATTTAGTTCATTTTTTCTTTATAAAACCAAGAGTACCAAGCATATATCCCCATTAATATAACAATTGTAAGAGTGTTGCCCCAAAAGCCTACAGAATCTTAGTCATTCTAGGCAAATATCCCCAAGGCACGGGTATCTGGAAATCTTAGGATTGAAGTTGTAGGTAAATATCACTCCTTCTATATTTTGCCTTTTAAGCTACGGGGTCGGGTCTATTAACGGGAAAGTAACAGTGTCCTGTTAAGATTAGAATACAAAAATGCTATCGGATTCGGGACCAATTTGGAATGCTTACCTTTAACCATATCCAAAAGGACACATGTGGAAAAGGAATTGAATTGTGAACAGTATGGAATGCTATAAATAGATATACCGCTTATAGGAAAGCAGTTGGATTAGGCCAATTTTGCCTTGTTCAATTTCGTGGTGAAAGACAATTCCTTTTTGATCCTTGAATTTTTGAACATGTACAAACGGGCTACCTTGTTTTCGTTTTTAACGGAAACTTCATTTTTAACAACAGTAACAATACCCATGGCAACAGTCTCCACTTTCGTTTCCTGCCCCACATTGTTTGCCTGTGCGGCCATTCCGATAAAAAGAACAAAAATTAAAGTTAAAAGTGTTTTCATGATGCGTTGTTTTGTGATGTAAATTTAACGCCACACAGACCCCATTACAGGTTACAAATCGTTCAAAACCCCCTATTTTTCGGTATCTGACAAATCATCCCATAAAGTGCGGAAAATGCTCGACGAGTGAAGACCGGGTTAAAAATCACTAATCGATATTATTGGTATTTAATCGGTAATTCTTACGGGAATTTGAATACAAAAACAGGATTCATCCAATAATTGTAGTAATAATCTGCATGTAACCGTAAATACATTTGGATAGGCAATTCAAAATATAAAATGATCTTTAAAACTTTTAAGCAGGATTTCCGTAAGTATTATAGGATTGGGGACACTAAAAGAATGGCGTACCAATTGAAGTTATTTTCAATAAAACTATCCTATCTTTATAACAACAGGATTTATGCATTTGCAACATTAAGAAATTAGCTATGAAATGTCCATTAGAATTAATTTTCAAACCTCCCGATAGCCATCGGGACGACATTATTATAATAAGGGCATTACATCTGACCTTTGAAAAACAATAAATATTAACAGATGAAACTATTACAGATTACCCTCATCACTATCTTGGGATTTACCGCAATCAGCTGTCAGTCCAAAACCAAATCGGAACAAAAACATGAAATAATTGCGGATCTTGCAGAAAATGACCTGCAACAATACGAAACGGCCTATTTTGCCAGTGGATGCTTTTGGTGTGTGGAGGCCATTTTTGAAAGTGTAAAAGGAGTTAAGGAAGTAGTCTCCGGTTATTCCGGCGGTAAGGAAAAAAACCCTACCTATGAGGACGTGGGTTATGGGCGTACCACCCACGCCGAGGCCGTAGAAATCTATTATGATCCAAAAATTGTATCCTTTGAAACCTTGGTAAAGGTATTTTTTGGCTCCCATGACCCCACTACCTTAAACAGGCAGGGACCGGACAAGGGTGCCCAGTACCGATCCATAGCCTTTTATAAAAATGATACCGAGAAGAAAATAATAAACGACTATATATCCCAACTTAAAAAAGAAAAGGTCTATTCCGCACCTATAGTTACGGAAGTAAAACCCTTTAGCGTATTTTATGATGCGGAGGACTACCACCAGGATTATGAAAAAAACCATCCCAACAATTCCTATATCCTAAACGTATCCATACCGCGACTAAAACGATTTCAGGCCAAATTTCCCGAATTATTAAAGGAAGGGGCGCATTAATTTAATCCTCCTAAAGGATTGGGTCTTTTTCAAAAAGCAACTATCTAGCGGAACATGGAAGAATATTTATAATTAATTTAGCCGACCGCAATAGGTATATCGGACTTTTTCTTGATCGGTTCTTAATATAACAATTGGGCTAATTTTAATGCAATAGGGCAATATTTAATCACTTTTTTATACCTTTCAAGCTCACATTGTTAAAAATAAGACCAAAAAAGATGAAAGTAATATCAAAAATCCCATCTACCCTATTCTCCGCAATGCTGTTGGCATCCTTATTGATAAGTTGCGCAGGAACGGAAAAGGACACCACACCTTGGGTAGATTTATTCGATGGCAGGTCCCTCGACGGCTGGAACCAAAAAGGGGGCGTGGCCAAATACGAAGTTGTGGATGGCACCATTGTTGGAACCACAGTCCACAATACTCCCAACTCCTTTATGACCACCAACAAAATGTATGGGGATTTTATTATGGAATTGGACTACAAAGTAGATCCATCGATGAATTCGGGCATCCAGATCAGAAGCAATAGTATTCCAAAATACAAGGATGGCAGGGTACACGGATACCAGATTGAAATAGACCCCTCGGAAAGAGCCTGGAGTGCCGGTATTTATGACGAGGGCAGAAGGGGTTGGTTAAATCCTTTGGACGGCAACCCCAATGCACAGCAGGCCTTTAAACAGAACGATTGGAACCATTACCGGATAGAAGCTATAGGGGATACCATAAAAACCTGGATAAACGAAGTGCCCGCAGCATATCTTATAGATGATAAAACGGCCAGCGGTTTTATAGCACTACAGGTACATAGTATAGGCAAGGACAAAACCGAAGGGACCCAAATAGTTTGGAAGAACATTAAAATACTAACGGACGACCTGGGGACCTACTCCAGAAAATCGCCCTTAACGCCAATAATTACCAAAAACAGACTTACCGTGGGCGAAGAAAAGGATAATTGGAAACTTCTTTGGGACGGAGAGACCACCAATGGATGGCGTGGAGCCCGTTTGGATGGGTTTCCCGAGTCTGGATGGGAAATTGAAGATGGTGTCCTCACCGTATTGCCATCGGGTGGTGAAGAATCCGCGGCAGGAGGGGATATTGTTACCACGGCACTGTATGGGGATTTCGAATTAAAGGTAGATTTTAAACTTACGGAAGGTGCCAACAGCGGAATAAAGTATTACGTAAATACAGATCTTAACAAAGGACCTGGTTCCTCGATCGGTCTGGAATATCAAATCTTGGACGATGCCCGTCACCCGGATGCCAAATTGGGCAATCATGAGGGCAGTAGAACGGTAGCTTCATTGTACGATCTTATCCAGGCGGACCCGAACAAACCCATCAATCCTATCGGGGAATGGAACACAGCACATATCATATCGATCAACGACCATGTTGAACATTGGTTAAACGGTACCAAAGTTTTGGAATATGAAAGAAAAAGTGACGACTATCGCAAATTGGTATCCGAAAGTAAATATGTAAAATGGCCCAATTTTGGCGAAGGGGAACAAGGGCACATTCTTCTTCAAGATCACGGAGATAAGGTTTCTTTCAAAAACATTAAAATTAAGAGCATAAACAAAAGCGAATAAATGAAAACTAGAAGAGATTTTATTAAAAAAACAGCAGCAGGCAGTGCGGCACTCAGTTTGGGAGGATTGGTAATGCCAAGTATGGGATACGGCAATATTTTAGGGGCCAACGACAAAATCAATGTAGCGGTCATTGGGGTGAGGAGCAGGGCCAAGGCCCACTTCGTGGCCATAAACCAGGACCCCAATGCCAAAATCCTTTATAGTTGTGATGTGGACGATAAAATTCTGGAGGAACACAATGTTTGGTGCAAAGAGAATATCGGTTATGTCCCCAAAGTGGAAAAGGACTTTAGAAAAGTTTTGGAAGACAAGAATGTAGATGCCATATTTATTGCCACCCCGGAACATTGGCATGCCCCCATGGCCATCATGGGCCTACAGGCAGGGAAACATGTGTATGTAGAAAAACCATGTAGCCACAATCCGCACGAAAATGGGCTTCTGGTTGCCGCACAAAAAAAATATGGGAAAAAAGTGCAAATGGGAAACCAGCAGCGTTCCTCCCAAAGTTCCGCATTGGCCGTTAAAGAGATCCGGGAGGGAATTATTGGGGACGTCTTCAAAGGGGAGGCCTATTATTCCAGCAATAGGGGATCCATTGGAATTGGGAATAAAATAGAGGTTCCAAATACTTTGGACTGGGATTTATGGCAGGGTCCCGCTCCCAGGGAATCTTACAGGGACAATGTGCACCCTTACAACTGGCATTGGTTCCGTACTTGGGGCACAGGGGAAATACACAACAATGGTACCCATGAAATTGATATTTGCCGTTGGGCTTTGGGGGTAGACCTTCCCAATAGCGTAACTTCCTTTGGGGGGAAATACACCTTCAAGGACGATTGGGAGTTTGTGGACAATCAACAAGTTACCTATACATATGATAACGATAAATTTATTACCTGGACCGGACATAGCCGCGGCTTAATTAAACCGGAGCAGCCCGGTAGAGGGGTTACCATTTATGGTAGCAAAGGAATGATTACCCTTAGCAGAAACGATTACAACCTTTACAATCTGGATGGCAGTTTAATAAAAAGAGTTGAGGAAGGGGTAAAAAGTGCAACCACCAATACCATGGGTATGGGCGGATTGGATGTAAATCACATACATAATTTTTTTAGTGCCATCCGTCAGGATACTTCCCTTAATTCGGATATCAACGACGCCAGTATTTCCACCATGCTGTGTCATTTAGGGAATATTGCCCAGGATGTTGGAAGGACCATTCATATAGACCCCACCACAGGAAAGGTCAAAAATGATAATGAGGCCATGTCCCATTGGAAAAGGGAATACCAAGAAGGCTGGGAGCCAAAATTATGATTCTTGAAATTAAATTATATGAAGAGGGGATTTTCAATAGAAAATCCCCTCTTATTTATGTTTGACCATTCCCTTTACCGCAGAACAACATCTGTAAACTTGGAATTAATGATTACGGACTTGCCACTATTCTTGTTGATATGATACCCCTTGTTCAAGGTATTGTATCCATTTTTTGTTTTTACCATATACAGTTCCTTTGGGTAGACCAATTCGGAATTGCTGCCATTTACGGTAATGTTAAATGCGGCCTTAGGCAGGGTACAAAAGAATTCGGCATTTTGCAGGTTGATATCCAAATCGGTGAAATCTTTGGAAATAGCATTGATGGCCAAGGGACCAAAGCTATTTTTTATAAAGGCCCTGTTTAATAGGTTATCAATATTTACATCGGAAAAAGTGGCGCTTAGCGTCAGGTTTTCAACTTCCTTGATATTTACCTTATCGGAATAATCCGCCTTTAATTGACCATAATTCCATTTCTGCACGCTTACAGGGGAATAGGAAGCATCTATATAGGTCTTGTCGCCATCAATGGTCGTTGCCAACAAGCTGGAATAGGATAAAGTGGCACTTAGGTTCTTTGTGTTTTCGGCCAGAATAACTTCCCCATGTCTTACGTTCATTTTAATTTTGGTCGACTTTGGCAATTTTATTTTTATCGTTTTCTTGACCTTTATATTTTTGTCCCCTCCCTTTTTTATCGAATAGAACACATTGGGAGCCTTATGGTGGTCCAGGTCCAACACTATAATTTCATTACTTTTTCCCTTTGCCGAATCGACCTTTATCGCTATGGCATTCATATTTTTCTTAATTTCCCCCGCCTTCTTCCCTGAAGTTATGGATCTGGCCATTTGTTCTTGCTCCTTTTCATGGATTTCCATTCTTTTACTTTGTATCTCCTGCAATCGCTGAAATCGGTCTTGCTGGACCTGTTCCCTATTTTTCTCCATTTCCCTTCTTCTTTTTTCAATTTCGGCCCGCTTTAAATCCATACGCTTGCTCCATTCTTCCATTTTTCTTTCATAATCCTTACCAAAACCCTTATCAAATTCTTTTTTCCATTCCTTTAAATAGGCCTCCCCATCCTTTTTATAGGACTCATAATCAAATGGTTGTATATTCATTGGGGGAAGCGGGGGCATCTCCATCATTTCCGGAAGTTCCGGCAGTTCTACCAATGGCGCTATGGTATGGGCTCCCCCTGCCCCGTTAAATTGATCCAGAAAATCGATATCGATATCCTCGGTATTGTAAGTTAGGAACTCCCGGTGCCCGGATACTGTACTGATACTTATGTTCTTACTATTCCCTATTATTTTTACAGGTACCTTTTTAAAATAGTTGTCCGCTTCCTCCTCGGATACATCCTCCAATTCCACCACTGCCGAAATATCCACTTGATTCTTGTTCCATGTCTCAAATTCTATATCGGCATAACTGGTGTTTACTTCCAGTACCACCTCATCGGATACATTAAAATTCTCATGGAAGGTCTTGGTCTTTTTTTGCCCCCATACAACACCGGTACCCATTAATATTATTATTCCCGTAGTAAGTCCTGTCTTTTTCAATATCGTTTTCATCTGTACAATGTATTTTAATTTAATATTTCGTCTTCTCAGACACTCATAATCAAAGTGTCCTTATCCGCTTGCTTGCCATGGGCCTGTAATTCCTTTAACTTATCCCTTAGTCTGTGCAACAGCTGCAATCTCAATTGTAAATTTTTTATCAGGGCGGTTATGGTCTGGTCGTTAGGGCCAATTGCGTTCAATTCCCCATTCAACTTTTTATACTCCTTATTCAATTCCTCCAAGCGTTCCATATAACTATCGATCAGGGTTTTGTTCCTATCGGAAATCTCCAATTGTGATAATTCCAGATTTATACTCACCACATAATAATCTTCCACCTTCTTTAAGTCCGGGGAAAGATCCCCTAAGGAAATCCCCTTTTCTTCTGGCACAGGGTTATTCTTTTCAACTATGGTAGCCTCTACAGGATCCTGTTCATTCCATGGTACAAAAATGTAGGCCCCTAGGCCTAAAAGAATTATGAACGCAGCGGCAATTTTGAACCAAGGGAAAGTAGGACCCTTGGAAACCGGCAGTTCACCTTCCAATTTTTTTAAAAAACGTTGTTCATGACCATCCTTCATTGATGGCTCCTTTTCCGAATCGGAATTCCTGAACATATCCCTAAGATCCTGCGACATACTTGTTCGATTTTAATAGTTCCTTTAATTGTCCCTTACCCCTTAATAACCTTGTCCTACAAGTGGAATAACCAATATCCAATATTTCCGATACCTCGCTGTGATCGTACCCCTCTACCAGAAACAATTGCACCACATACCTATATTTATCCGGCAAGCCTGCAATGGCATGCATTACCTCTTCCATGGTGACCTTATCCTCTACGGACCAGTCTTCATCTTCCACAACATGCATATACCCTTCATTCAATTCCACAGTATTGATTTTTTTCGATTTTAAAAAATCGATACTCTTGTTTACCACTATCCTTTTTAACCAAGCCCCAAAGGTTACTTCTCCCTTGTACTGATCCATTTTTTGAAAGGCCTTGATAAAGGATTCCTGTACCACATCCTCGGCATCATCCGGATTTCTTAAAAATCGCATCGCCACACAGTACATGCCCTGACAATATTGGTTGTATAGTTCCAATTGCGCTTTGCGATCATTACGTTTACATTGTTCTACCGTATCAGTCTGAAACATTTTGGCCAGTTTCTGTTATTGTTGGTAAGGTTTGGTCACATTTAAATCATTCCCGATAAATACCAATTACCTAAAGGACGACGGAATGATTGTAATGTTGCAAAAAATAGTATTTTTATCTTAAATCTTAAAAAAAGCCATCTTGAATCAAGTTACAATTAAAAATAGTTTCATCACCATGACCGTGCTGGACTACGGTGCCATCATCCAAAAATTGATATTAAAAAATAAAGACGGTATGGACACCAATGTGGTGGTGGGCCTGGAGGAACCTGAAAAATATGTAACGGACAACAAGGCCCTTGGTGCCTGTATAGGCCGTTATGCAGGAAGAATATCCAATGGCGGTTTTGAGATCAACAAGGTCCACTACCCTATTTTTTCCAAGGATGGGGTGCATCTTCATGGCGGACAAAAGGGTTTTGGAAAGAGGTATTGGACCATAGAACAAGTACAGGATGGGGAAAATCCGTTTGTAAAACTATGTTACCTAAGTCAGGATATGGAAGAAGGCTACCCGGGCAATTTAAAAGCTACGGTGACCTATAAATTGGTCGGTTCATCCTTGTTCATAACACATGAAGCCGTTACGGATAAGGCCACCCCGGTAAACTTGACCAACCATTCCTATTTTAACCTGGATGGTGCGGATACCATAGACCACTGGGATCTACGATTGTCCTGCCCGGAGTATTTGGAGACGGATGATAAACTACTTCCTACCGGGAAAATAGTTTCTGTTTTAAACTCCAAATACGATTTTCTGGAGATGAAAAAGATCGGCCAAGTACGATTGGATACTCCGTTTGCCATAAATCCGAACCTGGAAAAAGGCATTGAATTGGCTTCTAACAAATCCGGCTTGTCCATGAAGGTGAAGACCAATCAACCGGGCGTGGTGGTCTATACCCCTGCTGCATTTGCCGCCATCTGTTTTGAAACACAAAATTTTCCGGACGCCCCCAACCAGCCACACTTTCCCAATAGTATTCTACAACCCGGAGAAACCTATTACAATGAAACCGAATTTAAGTTTAGTTTCGTAAATTAGGGTGCTTAAACCATATAAATCCGAGGATATGAAATTTCTTAAATGGTTACTGGCAGTCGTTGTAGTATTGGTATTGGCCTTCTTTTTATTTGGAAGGCCCTATCTAAAGGAACAGACCAAAAAGATCAGCCCGGAAAAAACGGCCACCTATGGGAAAAATGGTATGGATCTAAAAGTAAATTACAGCAGCCCATCTAAGAAAGGACGTGAAATTTTTGGGGCATTGGTACCCTATAATGTGGTTTGGAGGACCGGTGCCAATGAGCCTACCACCTTTACTACCGGTAGTAACATCACTATTGCAGACAAAAGTTTACCCGCCGGTACCTATTCCCTATGGACCATCCCCGGTAAAGAGACCTGGGCCTTTATTTTTAATAGCGAAATCCCCGATTGGGGAACAACTATTTTTAGCGGCGGTAAAAATACAAGCAGAAATGCCGATACCGATGTTTTAGAAGTAATCGTCCCGGTACGACAATTACCGCAAACCATTGAAAGCCTATCCATAGACTTTGAAGAAAGCGAACAGCTTTACCTTAGTCTTGCCTGGGACAAAACCAAGCTAAGCCTTCCTATTAAAAAATAATTTTGGCCACCAATAAAAATACGGACAGAAATAATAATCCAAAGGCTTTTAGAAAAAAGAGTCCGACCACAGCAGAATTGGCACAAGGTATTATAAACGGAGACATAGCTACCCTGTCCAGAGCAATTACATTGGTGGAAAGTACCAATAGTGCCCATTTTCAAGAATCCAATGAAATTATAGGCCAATGCCTGCCCTATAGCGGTAAAAGTATACGAATTGGAATAACCGGAGTTCCCGGAGTAGGAAAAAGTACCTTTATCGAAACTTTCGGTACCTTCCTTACGGCCTTGGGAAAAAAGGTGGCCGTACTAGCGGTAGATCCCTCCAGCAGTATAAGCAAGGGTAGTATTATGGGCGACAAAACCCGCATGGGTGAATTGGTGAAGGACAAGAATGCCTATATCCGTCCCTCTCCCTCCGGCCTTTCTTTGGGAGGAGTGGCACGCAAAACCCGTGAAACCATAATCCTCTGTGAAGCTGCCGGCTTCGATACCATCTTAGTGGAAACGATAGGGGTAGGCCAAAGTGAAACAACGGTACATGGAATGGTAGATTTTTTTTTATTGTTGAAATTGGCCGGGGCAGGCGATGAACTTCAGGGCATTAAAAGGGGCATTATGGAAATGGCGGACGCCATTGTGATCAACAAGGCCGATGGCAATAACATTGAACAGGCCCAATTGGCCAAAATTGAATTTACCAAGGCCTTGCACCTCTTTTCACCAAAAGAAAATGGATGGACCCCTAAAATACTCAGCTGTTCCGCTATTCAAAAAACGGGAATATCCGAAATATGGGAAGTTATAAAATCCTTTTTTGACGATAAGCCAGGTCCGGAAGGAATAATGGCAAAAAGAAGGACACAGAACAAATATTGGCTACTACAGACCATTGAAGACCAATTGAAACAACAATTTTATCAGAATAAAAAGGTAAAAACCCATTTGGACCAAATAACAGAAATGGTCGTTGAGGGAAAAATTTCCCCGTTCAGGGCAGCGGAAAGATTATTAGGCCTGGCCAAAGAACCCTAGTTTTCACATACGGTACCTAAAGAATCCTTGCAAAATGTACAAGCTACCCCTCTGCAATACATATTATGTAGCCGTACCAAATTATTAACCTACAATTAAGATGTACGATCCAATGCAACATAGGTGGACAAAGTTGATTATCTTTGGCCCAAAATTTTAGCCACAAAAGCACTTATCCCTGCATAAAATGAATTACGAATTCACCATAATTATTCCTGTCTATAATGAAGAAGATAATTTGGAACGCGTTGAAAAGGAGCTTAAGGACTACTTGACGATATGTACAAAAAAAGCGAAAGTATTGTTCGTAAATGATGGTTCAAAAGATAGGAGCCAGGAATGGATAGAAACTATTTGTCAGAGAAACGAAACTTTTGGTTTTGTGAAATTTGCCGAAAATAAAGGGTTGAGTGCGGCCATCAAAGCTGGTTTTGACTATGCCGATACCCCTTTGGTAGGCTATATAGATGCCGACCTACAGACCTCACCCGAAGACTTTAACCTTCTTTTGGAGCATATAGGCCAATACGACCTGGTTACCGGTGTACGGGCAGACAGAAAGGATTCATTTGTAAAAAATGCATCTTCCACCATTGCCAATGGCATACGCCGTGCATTTACAAACGACGGCATGGACGATACCGGCTGTCCACTGAAAGTAATAAAAACGGAGTATGCCAAAAGAATTCCCATGTTCAAAGGTTTGCACCGGTTTTTGCCCGCCATGATCCTATTGCAAAATGGAAGCATTGTGCAAATTCCGATTCGCCATTTTCCACGAATGGCCGGAACGGCAAAATTTGGTCTTTGGAACAGGTTGTTGGGACCGCTTATGGATTGTTTTGCCTATGTATGGATGAAGAAAAAATATATTAACTATCAAGTAGATAAAATAGGGTAAATGGCAGATTGGATGGTTTATGCAATTGGCTTTATTGCCCAAATTCTGTTTTCCAGTAGAATGTTGGTACAATGGGTACTATCCGAAAAGAGCAAAAAAGTAATTACCCCCAGACTCTTTTGGCAACTAAGTCTATTGGCTTCGTTTCTATTGTTCGTCTACGGATGGTTGCGCAACGATTTTGCCATAATGCTGGGACAGGCCATTACCTATTTTATTTATATCCGCAACATCCAATTACAGGGCGAGTGGACCAAATTACCACGGGCATTTAGGGTTTTCCTATGGGTTTTCCCCCTGATAATCATAGTTTATGGATACAATAACAATACCTACGACCTAAGGCAATTCTTCAACAATGAAAATATTCCTATCTGGCTGCTTTTATTGGGCAGTATAGCCCAGGTTATTTTCACCTTTCGGTTTGTATACCAATGGATATATTCCGAGAAAAAAAATGCCTCCAGTCTTCCCTTCGGTTTTTGGCTGTTAAGTTTAATCGGGGCCTCCTTAATCCTGACCTATGCCATTTTCAGGAAAGATCCGGTACTATTTGCAGGCCATTCATTGGGGTTGATCGTCTATTTAAGAAATCTGTTTATCCTTAAAAATCAAGAGCATGACCTGGTTGAAAAATAATCCCATTGCCCTCATCTTCTTGGCGGGAGCTTCCATTTTTCTTTTTCACTTGAACGTTATTCCCGTTACCATCATGGAAGCCAGAAATTTCATTACGGCCAGGGAAATGATTACTGAGGGCAATTGGTTGTTGACCACCTTGAACAATCTGCCAAGATATGAAAAACCGCCCTTGCCCAGTTGGATCACTGCGCTCTTTGGATTTATTTTTGGTTTGGAAAATATAACTGCACTTCGGTTACCAACTATGCTGATGGCCATAGTTTTAGGATATGTGGGATATTTGATATCCTTGAAGTTGTTGAAAAATAAATTGCTTGCACTTATTAATGCCCTTATTCTGTTAAGTTCGTTTTATATTATTGCAATTACGGTTGAAGCCCCTTGGGATATATATACCCACGGATTTATGTTGATCGCCATCTATTTTCTATATGGCTTTTTTAATTTTCCGGACAATAAATGGAAGAACAGTCTACTTGCCGGACTCTTTATAGGCCTTTCCTTTATGAGCAAGGGACCTGTTTCATTATATGCACTTCTACTCCCTTTTCTCCTGGCCTATGGGGTAGTATATAAGTTTCAGGGCTTTGGGATTGATAAGAAATACATCCCCTTATTGGTCATGGTACTCTTGGCCACGGCTATTGGTATATGGTGGTTCCTTTACGTTCGGCTGGCCGACCCCGACGCTTTCCTGGCAATAACCAAAAAAGAAACCGCCAATTGGTCCAGCTACAATGTGCGTCCCTTCTATTACTATTGGAGTTTTTTTGTACAGAGTGGAATATGGACCCTTCCGGCCTTGATAAGTTTACTTTACCCCTATCTTAAGAATAGGGTAAGTAATAAAAAAACCTACCAACTTACCTTTCTATGGACTATTTTTTCGGTAATTCTACTATCAATCATCCCTGAAAAAAAAGCCAGGTACCTGGTACCCGTTTTAATTCCCCTCGCCCTGAATACAGGCTTTTATTTGGAATACATCATTCATAATTTTAAAAATGCCCTGGCCCCAAAGGAAAAAATACCTGTATATTTCCATTTTTACCTCCTGGGACTTATTGGTATAGCTTATCCGTTTATTGCTTATTTTTTTCTTAAGGATGGTCTGAACGGCTTATGGGGCTACTATGCCCTTTCTTCCCTTATACTCCTTATCATAGGTGCTTTACTTTTCTTTAAATTAAGAAAAAAAGATCTGTTTAGCTGTTTCCTGCTCTCTATTGCCCTGGTAAGTGCCTTAAAATTATTGGCGATGCCGCTTATAGGTGGTATGGACAAAAATTCAGGGTTCAGAAGTATTTCGCCCTTACGGAAAGTGGCGCAAAAAGAAAAATTAAAGATCTATTGCTTTGGGGAAATTGCCCCGGAAATGATTTGGGACTATGGTTCCTGGATTCCCGTACTTAAAGGGGAAGAGGAAATCCTAATTCCCGACGGGGAAAAATTTGGAGTACTGGTAATTCCAACGGATGAAAATGAATTTAAACGTATCTTTGATCCGGAATATAACCATACGTTAAAAACCATATACGATTTAAACTATAGCGCCGAACCGGGGAGCAAAGGGCATAGAAACCGCTTGATAAGTAATTTATATATAGTACAAAAACGATGATGAATATCTTTTCCAAAACTGAAAAAATAGGATATAGTATTTTATTGGCAATTGTATTGTTCGGCCTTTATTTAGGGCTAATGGACGATATCTATTTTGATACTGACTATGCCCAGGAAGACGGACCGGTGGAATGGGGAACCGCCATAATGCTATTTGGCATTTTTGTTCTTTCCCTATACCACCTGATAACTTTGTGGTACGCAAAAAAAATAGAGTGGAAACTGGGAACCTTCCTGTTCGTGGTCTTGTTTCTTTTTGCTGCAGGGGAAGAAATTTCATGGGGACAGCGTATCTTAGGGGTGGAATCCAGCGAATTTTTTATAGAAAACAACGCCCAGGGCGAAACCAACCTGCATAATTTGGTGGTAGGTGACAAAAAAATAAACAAAATCATCTTCAGCCAGTTGTTGTTCCTGATAATGTTCATATACCTTATAATTACCCCGATTCTCTTCAGAAAGTACAACTGGTTCAAGAATTTGGCCAACAAATTTGCGGTACCCATTGTAAAATGGCATCATACCATCGCCTTTTTAACGGCAACCGTATTAGTGGCCCTTAATCCGGCGAGCCGAAAATGGGAAGTGTACGAATTGGCATTCGGGGCCATCTTTTTCCTTATTTTTCTAGGTCCTCTGAACAAAGAAATTTTTGAGCGGGAACAATCAAAATAAACTAAT